>NZ_JFWX01000006.1:0-110228 GCF_000588095.1 Acinetobacter sp. 1130196
ATTCTAAAATAAGTTCAATAGAACGAAATGAGTTACTTCAAACGGTTAAACATTTAGGCAGAACCCTATGGAAAAAATGGTCGGGTTATCACCGTCGTAGTTTGGTGGAAACCAAGATGCATTGCATCAAATTATTAGGTGATAGGCTGACGGCAAGACATTTTCAAAGTCAGGTCAATGAAATTCATGCGCGTGTGGCAGTTCTGAATAGATTTACGGAATTAGGTAGACCTCGCACCCAAGTTGTGTCTTAAATTTGAATGGATTGGGGAGAACTCAGCTTTTGAATGTTTATGCAACAAAGCCAGGTCTACTATGAAATTTTAATAATCGTTTTAAATATTTATTATGTATATATTTTTATTATTTAATCTAAAATAAAATATAACCAATTGATTTAATTTAAATTTTAAAAAAGATATTGATATGTAAAGCTTTTTTGTATTATAAGATAAAACATGATTTTTAATAACACTTGAGTAATTAATAGTCATTGAAATATTGGGAATAAACCTTATATTGAGTACAGGTTCATACCTTAACTGAGGAAAAGCTCATGAATAAATTATTGGTTGCAGTATTCACTGGAATGGTATCTCTTGCCGGCTTCAGTGCTCAAGCTGCAACACCTGAGCAAGAATGTCAAAAATTGCAAGATGATTACAATTTGATTTATGCATCAAAAGGCTTTTGCTTTAAAGACCAAGATGCTAAAGAAAAATATGGTAATGAAAACTGTCATACGACTAAGCCAAAATTCTCTGATAAAGAGCAGCAACGTCTAGACGCAATTAAAGAACGTCAAAAAGAATTGAAGTGTAAATAGTACTTAAAGGAATAATTCATGGCATATGATGATCAAAATATCTTCGCAAAAATTTTACGTGGTGAACTTCCAGCGATAAAACTCTATGAAGATGATCAAGTTCTAGCTTTTATGGATATTATGCCCCAAGCCGATGGTCATGCATTAGTTATTCCAAAAACTCCTGCAGTAACTTTACTTGATTTACCCCCTGAGGCAGCAGCTTACACCATCCAGATTGTGCAAAAGATTGCGAAAGCAATGGAAACAGCACTAAACCTAGATGGTATTGTTCTCATGCAATTATCTGGGGCCGCTGCTGGACAAACTGTGCCTCACGTTCACTTTCACCTAATTCCAACAAATGTTCACCAGCTTGGTAAACATGCTGCGCAATTAGGAGATCAAGATAAAATCAAGGCCTTAGCCGAAAAAATTAAAGCAGCTCTTTGATTTAAAGAGTTAAAAGCGGAGCTTAGGCTCCGCTTTTTTTATTTAAAAAGTGTAATAAAATCAAAATAAAATAAAGTATTTCTAATTCTTATTTGTCATAAAACTGTCATTTCTTCTTCACTCCACTGTCACAAAGTTTACAGATACTTCTTAGCAAGTTGGTGAGCTTCTGTAACTTTTTGTACATAAGCCAACTACAAAATAAAAGTTAGCTAGGCATACGCCATTTAAAAATACCTTTTGGAGAAATCTCAATGAAGAAATTGCTTCTCGCTGCCGCAGTTGCAACTCTAAGCGTAAACGCGGTGCAAGCAGCGCCAACTTTGTACGGTAAACTCAATGTTACCATTGACCAAGTTGACAACAAAAATTTCGATGGTAAAAGTGACGTTACCGAAGTTAACTCTAACGCGTCTCGTATTGGGGTAAAAGGCGAAGAGAAATTGACTGATAACTTGTCAGCAGTTTATTTAGCCGAATGGCAAATTAATGCTGATGGTGATGGTACAGATCTTGGTCAACGTAACCGTTATATCGGTATCAAATCAAATAATGTTGGTACATTGAAAGTTGGTAAATTTGACTCTTACTTCAAAAATGCCGCTGGTAACTACCAAGACATCTATAACGACCACACTATTTTAGATATTACCAACACAATGTATGGTGAAGAACGTCTAAATAACGTTATTGGTTTTGAATCTGATCCTAAACTTCTTGCTGGTGTAACATTCAACGTAATGTTCCAACAAGGTGAAACGCCTGCTGATCCAACTCCAGGCGCATCTGGTAACGATGACAAACGTAATGGTTTTGGTGACTCAGTTTCAGGCTCTCTCGGCTACGAAAATAAAGACATTGGTTTAGCATTGGCTGCTGCTGCTAACTACAGCGTACAAGGTAAATACAATGCCTATGGCCTTAGCAATATTTTCTCTGATGCTTACCGTGTAACTGGCTCTTACGATTTTAGCAAGCTTGGTGCAACTGGTCTTGTGTTGGGTGGTTTATGGCAACATGCTGAACCAACTGATGAGTTGACTAAATATAAAGGCTTACAAGAAGATGCATGGGTTGGTGCTATAACTTACAAAATTGGTGAAACACCTTTTGTTGTAAAAGGACAATACCAATCCTCTAAAGCTTCTGTAGATGGTCAGCAAGATCGTAAAATTGATCAATACGGCGTAGGCTTAGACTACAAAATCAATAAACAAGCACGTTTCTACGGTATTGTTGCTCAACAAAAACGTGACTGGCTTGCTCAAGACGATAAACGTACTGTTGTAGGTGCTGGTATGGAATATAACTTCTAAGTTATTAACCATCTTGCATAAAATAAAAGGGCTTATGCCCTTTTATTTTATTGTACCAACAAAAAAGCCGATAATTTTTATATCGGCTTTTTTTAATCTCAATCTTATTTTAAGAAACTGCTCACAAGATTCATCACGTTTTGAATGTCTTGATTCGCTTCTTGATGATCTGTACTTTCACCCTGTGGTGTTAAAGAATCAATAACCTGAGGTAACACAGACGCGATCGCCCCGTAAACTTGCTCTTTTGGCGCTTGAGTCTGTTGGGCAACTTGTTCAACATCTGCAGGGTTAAATAAGCTTTGCAGTTGCTGAGTTGGAACTTCACTATTACTTTGATTTGGATCAACCCAACTTTGAACTTGACTACCTAAACCTGCACCTTTTAACTTTTCTAAAGCAGCCTGTAAACCACCTTGTTGTTGAACCCAGCCTAAGATTAAAGGTACTACAGCAATTAATAAACTTTGTACACCGCCACCAGCTTGAGGTGTATTGTTATTTCCAGTCACTTGGCCTAATACCGAACCTAATACTCCACCTAGACCACCTTGAGTACCAGAAGAAGTATTACCACCCATTTGTCCCAATACAGAACCTAAAATTCCACCTAAACCACCTTGGTTTGATGCTTGCTGGTTCCCGCCTAAAGCTTGCTGAGCCAAAACTTCTACAATGTTGCTTAAATTTGTCATGAGTAACTCTTATGTATGGTTTATACAGGAGCATACGCGTTTTTTTGTTAAGACAGCAAAAGCGAAATTGTTAAATTTTGAAAGAGATTAAATAGCCTTTTACCAGCGGAATTTATTCCAATTTTCCGGGTTTGCCCAAAATTTTGAATTAAACCAGTCTGGAACATGTTTATAGGTCAAGATATTAAATTGCCATAAAGCGAAATCACTATCATGTGAAGTTTTATCGATGAGTTGCGTGAACCCCAAAGAACGTAATAGCTGTTCATCACTGCGTTTGCTTACCACAACAATTCGTTTTGCTAATAAATCTCTTAACTTCACTAATAATTGTGATTTATGTACATCGCTAACGCTTTGCATTTCATCTGTATCAAACAATACAAAACCTAAATCATAACGCTGAGTAAAAGGCAGACTTAAAAGCTCAGTTACGGTAAAATAGTGCCATTGAATTGCGTTATTCTGGTCAATTTTCTGGCCAATACAAAGTGCAGTATGAATGGGCTGTTCGTTTGATAAATCGTCTAGCATAGAAGTGATGACATTTTGTTCAGCCATAACTGCAACCCTTAATTGAAAGATGTGAGTTTAAACTTTATGGAACTACAAGGCATTTGCCATAAAATGCATGCAGGCCTAAAAGATGCTAGTGTAACTGATCAACAGACAACCAAGGCAAATGTTGAATACAAATTTGTATTAGACCGTTCAGAAATTGATCTTCCTTTTAATTTAGGACAAGAACTAGAAATCGAATGGACAGGTAATATTTATTGCACATCTTGTGGCGCCAAAACACCGAAGTCCTATTCTCAAGGTCACTGTTTTAAATGTTTTAAAACGAAAGCTGAGTGTGATCTTTGCATTATGAAACCTGAAACATGTCACTATCATTTAGGTACATGTCGTGAAGATGACTTTGCCCACAGTGTATGCTTCCAACCACATATTGTGTATTTGGCAAATTCAAGTGCTTTAAAAGTAGGAATTACCCGTGTTAGCCATATGCCAGGTCGCTGGCTAGATCAGGGAGCAACTCAGGCTTTACCTATTTTAAAAGTTGGATCACGTCGTTTATCTGGTCAACTTGAAACCATGTTTAGTTCCCTAATTGCTGATAAAACTGACTGGCGTAAACTTCTTAAGGGTGAAGCTGAACCTCTAAATATGGTTGAACAACGTGATCAATTAATTGAAGAGTTTGCACCTAAAATTCAAACTATACGTGAAGAGTTTAGCCAAAATCTTGAATTTAACGAGACAGTTGAATTACTAGAAAATGAGTTACCGCGTGAGTTTGTTTATCCTGTTGAACAATATCCTGAAAAAATTAAGTCTCTAAACTTAGATAAAACACCAAAAATTCGTGGTTTATTACAAGGTATCAAAGGCCAATATTTAATTTTTGATATTGGTGTTATCAACATTCGTAAATATACGGGTTACGAACTGATCGTACGTGCATAAGTAAATTTAAAAAGCCCCTAAAATGGGGCTTTTCATTAATACGATTAAGATAATCTATTCCTAAATAGCCAAGCTGCTAAAGGTAAAGTGATCAGTCCAAGTATAATCATTGGAATAAAATTAAATTGAACTTGTGTAAAGTTTGCTCCTTCCAAATACACCCGTTGTACCAAATTAATTCCAAACCTTAAAGGATTTGCGTAAGTTGCTATTTCAAGTGCTTTTGGCATATTTTCTACAGGTGTCAGTAAGCCTGAAAGCAACATCAAAGGCATAATTAGTAGAAACGTAAATAGCATGGCTTGTTGCATATTTAATGATAATGCAGAAATTGATAAGCCCACTCCAACTATAGCCACGTTAAAACTCAATAACCCAAAATAAAGCAGCCCAATAGAGCCATTCATGGGAATTTTAAACCAGAACAAAATAATCAATAAAATAATAGTTGACTGCATCAGTCCTACAAAAATTGGCGGCAAAGCTTTACCAATCATAATTTGTAATGGCGTATACGGTGTTACTAATAACTGATCAAATGTTCCCTGCTCACGTTCACGTGCGACTGACAAAGCAGATAAAAGTAGTGTCTGCATCATACTTAATGCCGCAATTAATGAAGGCATTAAGCTCCATCGAGACTCTTGATTTGGGTTATACCATGTTCTTGTTTCAAGGCTAATAGGTAAAGCTGAATTAAATTTTTGCTGATTAAACTGTCCAACTATTTTGTTTAGATATGAACCTGCTACGACTGCGGTTGATGAATTCCTGCCGTCAACAATCACCTGTATAGGAGAGTTTTGGTTATTATTTAATTTACTCTCGAAGTCTGACGGAATCGTGATTACAAGCAATACCTGACGGCTATCAATCACCTGTTTGATTTGTTCGGTATAATGAAGTGTTGCAACACGCTTAAAAATACCAGAGCCATCTAATTTTGAGATGAGTTCATGTGAGACTTGGCCATTGCTCTGATCTAGAATTGCATAATCCACACGGTTAACATCATAAGTTGCAGCGTAACCAAACAAAAGTGCTTGCATCAGTGCTGGTACAAATAGAATGACTCTATTTGCAGGGTCACTAAAAATAGTTAAGAATTCTTTTTTGACTAAAAAACTTAAATGCTTCAGCCACGTGATTAATTTTTGCCACATAACTTTATCTCAACCGTTTTTTTAGTGAAAAGTTCACGGCACATATCAAAACAATAATATATCCCAGTAAAAAACCGCATTCTTTAAGCCATAACTTCCAGTCATCACCTCCCATAAATAAGGTTTTAATTAAAATCATAAAATGTGTAGCTGGCAGTAACTGGCTAATAATTTGCACCACTAAAGGTAAGTTACGTGTATCGAAAACAAATCCTGAAAGCATCTGTGCGGGCATAAAACTTGCCAATAAAGCAATTTGACTTGCCTGAAACTGACTTTGAGCAAAACCCGATATGGTTAAACCAAGTAATAAAGAAACAACTAAATAGAGAAATGAAGCCGATAAAACTGAGAATAATGAACCGCGCATGGGTACTTCAAAAATAAAATAGGCAGCAATAATACAGATTACGATATCAATCATGCCGACAACAACATAAGGAATGAGCTTTGCTAATACAATTTCAAATGGTCTTACAGGTGTGACAAATAAGGCCTCTAGTGTTCCCCGCTCCCTTTCACGAGCAATAAGTAAACCAGTTAAAAATGCACCGATTAAAGTTAAAATTAATACCATTAAGCCAGGGACTAAAAACCAAGTACTATTAGCAGATTCGTTAAACCATATTCGTTGTTCAATATTAACGGCGCTTGACGTTGCTAATATTTGCCCACGGTCAACTTGTATAGACGGCGCGGTAGTCAAAGCCCCTGTAATATAGCCTTCCAAAGCTGTTGCTATGGTGGTGGATGTACCATTTAATAGTAGTTGAGCCTTTGCATTACCTTGTTGTGTCTGACTCGTAAAATCTGAAGGAAAGTGCAAAATGGCATCAATTTCTCCATCTCGAATGGCCTGTTCTGCTTTAGGTAAACTAGGAAACTCTTGACTTGCTAAATATCGCGAACCCTTTAAACCCGCTAAAATCTGATTAATCTGTGGTGAGGACTGATCAACTACGACACCAACTCGTGCCTGATTTAAGTCAAAGGAAAGTCCATAACCAAACAATAAAATTAAAATAACAGGCAAAACCAGACCAATCCCGAGGCTGCTTTTGTCACGAATGAGCTGCTTAGTTTCTTTCCTTACTAACGCTGTCAATCGATTCCAAAATCCAAAGCTCATTGTAGACCTCCTAAACAGCATGCCTTAAAGCACGGGCTTGCTCTACAATTGCTATAAAAGCCTCATTCATATCACCAATATACTTATCTCGACTGGCTAAATCGCGTACTTGTTGGGGTGAGCCTAAGGCCAATAATTTTCCAGCATCTTGTATGGCGATGCGGTCACAATATTCCGCCTCCTCCATAAAATGAGTCGTAATAATGATGGTAATTCCCTGATTTGCTAGCTCGCCAATGCTGTACCAAAATGAACGCCGTGTAAGAGGATCTATCCCGCTCGTAGGTTCATCTAAAAATAAAATTTCTGGTTCATGCAACAGTGCTGCAGCCATAGATAGTCGTTGTTTATAACCACCGGGTAAATCACCACTTTTAATATGAGGTTTTAAATCGTATTGCTCTAATGCATTATCAATTTGTTGATTTAGTTTTTTGCCTGTTAGACCATAGGCCCCACCAAAAAACTTCAAATTTTCTAAAACAGTTAAATTGCTATACAGTGCAAATTTCTGAGAGACATACCCCACTTTGCCCCGTGCCTCAGCACGAGCTGTGCGTAAGTTTTTACCAGCAACTTCTAGATAGCCACTACTTGCTGGTAACAATCCACATAACATCCGAAATGTTGTGGTTTTACCCGCACCATTTGGGCCAAGTAATCCAAATATTTCGCCTCGCTTTACATCAAATGATGTATTGGCAACGGCAGTAAAATCGCCAAAGTTTCTGACTAGATCTTTAACAACAATGACGGGTTGTTGTGATTTCAAATTATTGTTTTGTTCTAATTGAAAATTCTGCTCAGGAACAGATACTAGTTTTCGTTGCTTTTGAGTCTGCTGCAACAACATCATAAACGTATCTTCAAGTTCAGCTGATCGCCTATGAGCGACTAGCCCCTGAAGTAAAATATCTGTTGATAATTCTTTTTGGCGACTGATAAAGTTTACCTGTTCACCCTTTGGAACAGCATCAATAATGTCAACAGAATTTCCAAGCAATTGGGCTTGTAAAGTCCGTGCCTTAATTTGCTCTGAAAGTTTTACTTTCCATGTTTGTCCATGTGCTATTTCTTTTAATTGCTCAGGTGAGCCTTGCTTTAAAATTTTGCCCTCATACATGATATATACATAGTCACACTTTTCTGCTTCATCCATATAAGCAGTACTTATAATAACGCTTAAATTTTCTTCTTGAACAAGCTGTTCAATAATAGTCCATAAATCTCTTCTTGATAAAGGATCTACTCCAACACTAGGCTCATCAAGCAATAGTAATTCTGGGGAACGAACTAACGTACATGCCAGTCCTAGCTTTTGTTTCATTCCACCAGAAAGTTTCCCCGCTGGGCGTTGAATGAATTGAGTAAGATCCGTTATTTCTAATAACCGTTTAAATCTTTGACTGCGTACATCTTTGGGAACGCCATGTAAATCGGCATATAAATTTAAATTTTCTTGTACACTTAAGTCTTCATACAGACCGAAACGTTGTGGCATATAACTAATACGGTCTTGCACAGCTTGAGGATTTTTATCGATATCAAACCCAAGCACATTCAGAGAACCTGAAGTAGCTTTATATAGTCCAGCAACTAATCTTAATAAAGTTGTTTTTCCTGCGCCATCTGGGCCAACTAAAGCAGTAAGTTCTCCTTTATTGATTTGCATATCCAAATCATCAATTGCCTTAGTATCTGCTAACTTTTTATTTTCACCTTTAAAAATCATCGATAAATGATGGGCTTGAACCACTACATTATTATCAGTCATGAGCTTTCTCACCTGAAACAAGTGGTACTTTTACAGTCACTGGTTGACCCATTTTCAATTGATCATTCGGGTCATTTACGTAAACTCGAACTTCATAAACTAGAGTTGTTCTTATCTCATCAGTCTGTACAGTTTTAGGCGTGAACTCAGCCACAGAAGATATATAGCCAATTTTTCCATTGATAGGTTGATTCGGATCAGCATCTCGAATGACCTGTGCCGTACCACCCATATGAATGGAACTCAAATCTTTTTCATTTGCATATAAACGAACCCATTTTGGATCGGTCAAGGCCAATGTATAAACTGCCTTTTGCGCAGTGGTCATATCTCCAACTTCTTGTAGTCGCGCTCTCACCACTGCATTTACAGGAGACTTTAGTACAGCTTGAGTAAGGTTATAGTTGATTAGATCTAAATTCGCTTTGGTTGCGTCATATTGTGCTTTGGTTGCTTCTCGATCCTCTTGTCTAGCGCCTTTAATGACCAATTCTAAATTAGCTTGTCTTTCACGGACCGCTGCTTCAGCACTATGTTGATTACTTTTGGCATAGTCGAGTTCTTGTTGGCTAATTGCCCGACCATCCGTACTAATCACCAATATTTGTAACCTTTGCAAGTTTTTACTGGCTTTATCTAAATCAGCTTGAGCAGAAGCGAGTTGTGCTCTTGCTTGACTAATTTCTTCTGGCCGAGCTCCGACTTGTTGTTTAACGATAGCTTCTTGTTGAGCTTTGAGTTGTGCTTGGGCTTGCTTTGCCTGAATTTGTAATGCATTAGTATTCAGAGTTGCTAATACTTGACCGGCTTTAACTTTATCACCCTCTTGAACTAAGAGTTTTTCAATACGGCCCGGCTGTTCAAATGCAAGTGAAACTTGGCGGATATCCACGTTTCCATATAGAGTCAAATTACTATCTTCTTGATTTTTTGTCTTATATCCCCACACCCAAAAACCGATGACAACCAGAGCTATAATAACTAGGACTATGGCAATCACTTTTTTATTCATCTTATTATCCTTTATTAAATTCAAATTTTCTTGGTTTAAATTCAATTTAAATTTAAATTACTCCAATCTTTGAATAAAAGATATACTTTTATGGTGAATGAAAATTAGGTTTAAACATGTCCAGATCTAGACGAAGTGATGGTGACTTAACAAAGACTAAAATTATTGAGGCAGCAGGACCATTAATTGCCCAGTATGGTTTTGCAAAAACAGCGAACAAAACAATTGCTAACGCTGCTAATGTCGATTTAGCTGCAATTAACTATCACTTTGATGGTCGAGATGGTTTATATCAAGCAGTTTTGGTGGAAGCACATGCCCACTATCTAGATGAAAAATATTTATTAGAACTTGTCGAAAGCACTTACTCTCCTGAAGAAAAATTGAGTTTACTACTTGAAACTTTACTGCATAAATTGACAGAAAAAGATGTCTGGCATGGCAAAGTTTTTATTCGTGAACTGTTTTCACCTTCTGAGCATTTATTAAGTTTTATTGAACTTACAGGTATGAGAAAATTTTTTCTTATTCGTAAGTTAATTAGTCAAGTTGCAGGTTTAGAGGAAAATGATCCAGCGGTTTTACCATGTATTTTAAGCGTGATGACACCTTGTATGATGCTCATTATTGCTGGACCAAATACTCAAGCACCTGAGCCTCTTAAAAATATTGCTCAGATGCCATTGCATGATTTAATTGAACATTTCAAAAAATTTTCATTAGCAGGATTAAAAGCAATTAGCCAATCAAAATCCTAAAGGTTAGCTATTCAGACATTTCAAAATAGCCTGAACAGGATCTTCCGTATTTCCAGAAATAAGTTGTTTATGCATGGTTAAATGTTGCATTACTTGAATTTGCGCCGTTTCAACATTCATTAGTTTTTCTATTTCAGCTGCTAAATTTTCTGGCGTAGCATCTGCCTGAATCAGCTCTTCAATAACTTTTTTACCCGCAATAATATTCGGTAAAGAATAATAAGGAATTTTGACCAAAAGCTTAGCAATTATATAGGTCAGCCAATGCAATTTATAGAAAGTGACCATCGGTCTATGCATTAACATTGCTTCTAATGTCGCAGTCCCAGAAGCTAAAGCAATAATATCACTTGCATTCATGACCATACGGCCAATTTTCGATTCGCTATCTGTATTTTCTAAAATATTAATGCAAGCCTTTAAATGAGGTGCTAGTTGTTGAACACCCTGCTCAATCTGTTGCTTACGGGCATCATTAATGGCCGGAATCAAGAATTGGATATCTGGATATTTGGTATGCAAAATATTAGCAGCACCCAGTAACATAGGAAGAAGTCGCTCTACTTCACCTTTTCGGCTACCTGGTAATAAAGCAATATACTTCTGATTTTCATTAAGACCCAATTGCTGTTTAGCAATTTGAATTGGATTTTCGAGTGGTAATTGTTTTGCTAGCGGATGACCTACAAAGGCCGCTGGAACTTCATAGCGCTCATAAAAGACTTTTTCAAACGGAAATAAACAAAGTACTAAATCTATACTCTGTTTAATGCCATGTACACGCCCTTGGCGCCACGCCCAAACAGATGGACTCACGTATTGAACTGTTTTTATTGGAAGACTCTTTTCTTTAATACTTTTAGAAAGTCTGAGGTTAAAATCGGGTGCATCAATACCAATAAAAATATCAACCGGTTGCTGAGTCCATTGGTTAATTAAACCATCTCGCACGGCAAATAGTTTTTTTAAATCTTTTAATACCTCAACAATCCCCATTACAGATAAAGTTTCCATTGGATAATAACTGTTAAAACCCTCAGCAATCATTTGGGGTCCACCGATTCCTTCAAACTCAGCATCGATTCCTTGTTCACGGAAACTACGCATAAGTTTCACACCCAGTGTATCTCCAGAAACTTCCCCAACTACAATGCCTATTTTAAGTTTTCGATTTGCCAAGGCGATTTACCCAAAAATTTGAAATAATGCATTCTAGCATAGAGGCTTATTAATCTTGAACTTGGTAAATATATATGGCTAAAGCCAGCAGAAGCACACCACAATCTAAAATTACACTCATGCACTATCTTTTAATCAAAATTAACAATGCGATTTGAATTGTAGCTTACATTTACAAACAATAAAATAAATGAGAATTATTTACATTATCTTTACTATTATGACCATCCCACCTCGACCATTTAAACTTTCTGTAATCGCCTGCGCGATTTGTTATGCAAATCTCACTTATGCTCAAGATGCAGATATACAAGCTTTGCAGACGATTCAAGTTAAAGCTACAAGTACAGAGCAGTCTTCTGAACAAACCAAAGCCTATAATGTTAAGAACTCTAGCAGTGCAACTAAGCTTAACATTGAGGCTAAAGAAACGCCTCAAACTATTAATGTCGTTACTCGTCAACAAATTGAAGATTTTGGGCTTACTAGCACCCGAGATGTTCTAAACAATACACCTGGGGTCACAGTAACCAATCAGGAAACCGAGCGAACTACTTATATGGCTCGTGGGTTTGAAATTTCAAATATTTTAACTGACGGCGTAGGTTTTCCCCTCTCAGGTTATAACTATAACAATACTAATCCTGATACTTATTTTTATGATCGTGTAGAAGTCGTTAAAGGTGCTGACTCTTTAACGAATGCATTTGGTGACCCAAGTGCAACCATCAATAATATTCGAAAACGCCCAACCCAAGAATTTCAAGCAAGCGGCGGTATAAGTTACGGGTCTTGGGATACTCAGCGTTATGAGGCTGACGTATCTGGCTCAATTCTACCAAGTGGAAAAGTCCGTGGTCGCATTATGGGCTATGAGCAAACTGGTGACTCATACCTTGACCGATATTCTTCAGAAAAAAATGGTTTCGCTGGTATTGTTGAAGCTGATTTAACAGATACAACATTACTTACCCTAGGTTATAGCCAAGAAAAAAATAAACCGAATGCAAACAACTGGGGTGCTCTACCCTTGCTTGATGCCAACGGCAAACAAATTTCTTATGATCGCTCCTATAACCCAAACCCTGACTGGGCACATTGGGATAATGAAACACAGAATGCTTTTGTTGAATTAAAACAGAAAATTAATGATCAATGGGCAGCTAAGCTGACTTATAACTATCTTGATAGTAAGCATAACAGTCGCCTCCTTTACTATTATGGTTACCCAAAAGCTGATGGTTCAGGAGTGTCTTTGACACCATGGGGTGGCCAAGAGCATCAAGAACAACATGCTGTAGATTTTAATCTTGAGGGAACTTATAAACTCTTTAACCAAGAGCATGAAGCAACGTTAGGTTATAACTATGTACGTAGTCGTCAACATGATAAACAATCTACGGGAACAATTAACGATAGTAATGTTATCAATTCGACCACCACAAACTGGGCAAGTTGGACACCTCAATCTATAACGTGGTCAGATTTCTCTGAAGCAGCGAACTATACGCAAAATATAGATTCAATTTATGCTGCTACCCGCTTACATCTCAACGAAGATTTAAAACTGTTGCTTGGCGCAAACTATGTGAAAGCCGAGAGTAAAGGCGAAAGCTATGGTTCGCCTATGGAATATAGTGAAAGTAAAGTTTCACCGTATGCGGGCTTAACTTATAACTTTACACCTGAATATACAGGTTATATGAGCTATACCTCAATTTTCCGTCCACAAACTGGTATTGATCAAGATACCAATCAAGCTTTAAAACCAATTGAAGGTAAAAGCTATGAAATGGGTGTAAAAAGCTCATGGCTAGATGACCGTTTAACTGGGACGCTTTCAGTATTCAAAACCGAACAAAACAATTACCCACTACGTAACTCGGACGGAAATCCACTTAATCGAAAAGTGCCAACCAGTGATTTAGAATCACAAGGTGTCGAAGTCGGGTTATCTGGTCAAATCACTGATAACGTCAATCTTGCTTTTGGCTATGCTCAATTTAGTATTAAAGATATAAAAAATGGTGGCGAAGCGAGAACGTATAATCCAAACCAAACCCTTAATTTGCTGACTACCTATACACCATCAGTTTTACCTAAGCTGAAAGTTGGCGCAGGGCTACAATGGCAAGATGCCGTGAAGCTATACGACTCGACAGCAAACAGCACCATCAAGCAAGATGCTTATGCCTTAGTAAATTTAATGGCGAGCTATGAAGTGAATGACCACATTACGCTCCAAGCCAATGGAAATAATATTTTCGATAAGAAATATTTGTATAGTTTCCCTAATGGTCAAGGCTTTTATGGACCCTCAGCCAACTATACGGTTGCTGTAAAGTTTAAATATTAAACGCGTAGCCAACTCCACTTTAGGTGTTGGCTTTCTTTTATTTTTTATGTGCCAGTAAAGATGTCCAAAACATTAAATCTCCCTATGTCATATCGTATAAAAGTTTTCTATCGATTTTTAGTCGTTTTCGGTATGGGTTATGCCTGTATGGCTTATTTAAGTCTTGGGCTTACTGGTATCTTTCATTTGACTCTAGATAAACCTGAAGCCATTTATTTGGCAGCATTTATCTCTATTTTGTTTTATGTATTTTTTGTGATGGTAGGTTTTTGCATTCAATCGTTATGGAAAGTGACTGGGCTATCAATCGTGCTATTTACCCTTTTCTTTATTGTGACACGGATGGTGAGTTATGCATAAAGGTATACGCCAATCTATGGCATGGCTGCATTCATGGACTGGATTAATTTTTGGATGGCTCGTATTTACTATTTTTTTAATGGGGAGTTTGTCGTATTACCGCCATGAAATTAATTTGTGGATGCAACCAGCACTTGCACAGTACGAAATAAAACAAGATGTGGCAATTAAAACAGCATATCAGTACTTACAAAAAAACGCTCCCGATGCCAAATCTTGGTATTTAACTGTTGCTACCGCAGAAAGTCCTGCTAACACCATGTATTGGGAAAAACCAGACGGTGGTTATGGAAATGCAACACTTGATGCAAATACTGGTCAAGAACTAAAACTTTCAGCAACTGAAGGTGGTGACTTCTTCTATCGTTTCCACTATCAACTTTTTGGTATTCCGATATTAATTGGACGGCTCGTTGTATCTTTAGCAGCTTTTATTATGTTAATTGCCTTAATCTCAGGCATTATTACCCATAAAAAAATCTTTAGCGACTTTTTTACTTTACGGACCTTTAAGTCTCAGCGTTCATGGTTAGATTTTCATAATGTTTCATCTGTTATTGCACTGCCCTTCTTTTTGACTATTACTTTTACAGGCTTGGCTATTTTCTTCTATTTATATCTTCCTTGGGGAATGCAAAAACTCTATCCAGATAATCCATATCAATATTTTACCGAAATTCGCACAAAGACGGTCTCTGAGAACCAATCGATTCAACCTGCTCAAAACTTAGCTATTGAGAATTTATTGAGTCAAGTTCAGCAACGTTGGGGAAATCAAACTTTAGCAACTATAAGTGTTAAAAACCCAAATACGAATCAGGCTCAAATTACATTTATTCAGCAAGAAGACCGTTCTATTACCCGTAATCAAGCACAAATCACACTAGACGCATCAACTGGCAAAGTCTTGGGTGATACACGTAATCATAGTCCTATTGCTACACTTTATGCTGGAGTATATGGCTTACATATGGCAACTTTTGCTCAGCCTTTACTTCGCTTAGGGTTGTTTTTCTCTGGTATTTTAGGATGTGTAATGATTGCATCTGGCTTGTTACTTTGGAGCCTAAAACGCCAACTTCAAAAGAAAAATAGTAAGTTTCATTTTGGGCATTATTTAGTTGATCGTTTAAATGTTGCTACATTTATAGGTTTGCCTTGTGCAACACTTGCTTATTTATATGCAAATCGATTGTTTACAGTCACGACAACTACTATCAATTATGAAATTTATAGCTTCTTCTTGGTATGGCTAATAAGCTTGATTATTGCGCTCATCACTAGAAAACAATATTTGTGGCGAACTCAACTTGGCATCTTCATTTTGCTTTGTATAGCACTCCCTCTCTTAAATATAAGTTATTTGCTAAAAAATCATTATGTCCAAAACTTTAACGCTTATTGGGATTTTGCACGCATAGATATTTTTTTCTGGTTATTTGCAGCCTTAGCCCTTTTCATATTTTTTAAAATTAAACCGATTCAACATAAAGCCGTAGAAAAAATTCAAAAAAAGCTGAATAAGTTAAATATTGAGGTGAATTCATGATGTTCTTTGTGTTTATCCTGACTTTACTAGGCATGTATTTACTATTCATATCGGCTGAAAAGTATCGCTCATCGAAATCAACTGATCATTTCAAATCTTTAGCTCAAAAATATTATCCATTGTTAAGGATATTGGCCTTTTTACTATTTGCGTTGAGCGGGTTTATTCTCATCAAAAAATATGGTTTTTCAATTGGTTTTGTCAGCTGGTGGATCTTTGCAACACCCCTTACCTTTTTACTCATACTTTGGCTTAACCCCTTAAGAGCTTTGAAATCATCATCTAAGTCATGAATTTGAATAAAATTTCATCAAAATAGGCATATTTTTGATTGCTTAGCGTTTTTTTGCATAAGTAAATCATTATTCATGACAACTGTTTATCTCTAAAAGGAATAAGATATCTGCGTTTCGTGATAAGTGGCGATAAAGATGTCTGGTGCTTTTGAATTTATCTTAGCGGGTATGTTAGTTGGTTTCTGTGTAGGGATTACAGGAGTTGGTGGTGGGTCATTAATGACACCAATTTTAATTGGTCTTTTTAGAATTGAACCGCATATCGCAATTGGTACCGATTTACTTTATGCCGCAATTTCAAAGTTTTGTGGATCAATGGTTCACGCAAAAAAACTCAATATCGTGTGGCCTATTGTTTTATGGCTAGCAGTGGGTAGTATTCCTGCGTCTTTCGGTACTGCTTGGGTATTGGAACATTATTTAAGTCAGTCAACACACTATAAAGCTGTTTTAACAATGGTATTAGGCTTTATGCTGACCTTGACTGGTGTTTCTATTATTTTCCGTACTCGTATTGAAAAGTTCTTTAATAAATTCCGAAATAAAGAGAATACCCAAACTGAAAATGAGCAATTAGCTGTTCAAAATAAACGCACCTATATTGTGATTATGGGCATTATTCTAGGTGTATTCGTAACGTTATCATCTGTTGGTGCTGGTGCCTTTGGAATTATGGCACTCGTAATTATGTTTCCGAACTTACCAATGATTCGAATTATTGGGTCAGATGTCGTACATGCAGTATTACTAACCTTAGTTGCCGGTCTTGGACATATGAGTGCCGGTAACGTCGACTTTATGCTCCTTATGTGGTTGTTGGTAGGTTCTATTCCGGCAATTATTATTGGCACATTAATTAGCTCACGTATGCCGGAACGTTTAATCCGTAAAATTTTGGGTATTACATTATTTGCTCTTGGTGTTAACTTTATGGTCCACCCAGTCAAAGCCAAACCAAAAGCAGCTGTGGTACAACAAGCAGTAGTTGCTGAAAAAACAGGCAACTCGACTGAAAGATAGTAAAATCAATAGGATTTTTCCAAACTGAATTGCCATGAGATGTAGTATTTTCATAATTATTTCATGGTATATTCAGTACACAAAACAACCTTTAGTATGATCGAACCAGTGACAGCAATGACTACACATTCAAATTCCGTTTCAAAGCCAGATATCGACGACGTTAACATTAAAAGTATCCAAACTCTTGTAACACCAGCTGAGCTTAAATCAGAACTTCCATTATCTGATGTTGCTTCCCAAACTGTTCTAAAAGGCCGCGAAACTATTCGTAATATTTTAGATGGCTCAGATAAACGTTTATTTGTCGTTATTGGTCCTTGCTCTATCCATGATCCAAAAGCTGCTCACGAATATGCTGACCGCTTAAAAGCATTAAGCGAAAAGGTTAAAGATACTCTATATCTAGTTATGCGTGTTTATTTTGAAAAACCACGTACAACAATTGGCTGGAAAGGCTTAATTAACGATCCAGATATGAATGACTCATTTAACATTGAGAAAGGTCTACGTATTGGTCGTAAACTTTTGCTTGAGTTAAATGAAAAAGGTTTACCTTGTGCAACTGAAGCACTTGACCCTAACTCTCCACAGTACTACCAAGATTTAATTTCATGGTCTGCTATTGGTGCACGTACAACCGAGAGCCAAACTCACCGTGAAATGTCTTCTGGCTTATCATCACCAGTAGGTTTTAAAAATGGTACAGACGGCGGTTTAACTGTCGCAACCAATGCCATGCAGTCTGTTAAATATGGCCATAGTTTCTTAGGCTTAAATGAAGACGGTCAGGTTTCAATTATTAATACAAATGGTAATCCTTATGCACACGTAGTATTACGTGGCGGTAATGGTAAGCCAAACTACGATGCTGGCTCTGTTGCAGAAGCAGAAAATGCTTTAGCAAAAGCAAAAGTTAGCAACAAAATCATGATTGATGCGAGCCACGCAAACTCAAATAAAGACCCATACTTACAACCGCTTGTTCTTAAAAATATTACTGAACAAATTTTAGATGGTAATAAGTCTATCGTAGGTATTATGGTCGAAAGCCATTTAAAAGGCGGCCGCCAAGATATTCCTGAAAATCTTTGCGACCTTGAATACGGTAAGTCAGTAACTGATGGTTGTATTGACTGGGAAACTACTGAAAAGACATTGCTTGAAATGCATGAAGCTTTAAAAGAAGTTTTACCAAACCGTTAATTCATCTTTTAAAGATTGAAGATTAAACCCTCATTTTTTTGAGGGTTTTTTTTATTTTGTTTGGTCGGAATTCAGCTATGACAGCTATTCGTTTTTGATTATACTTCGACGAGTTTTTCCACTACGACCGCCTAAAATATGGTGCTGAGTTTCCGTCAACATTTGCTGAAGTGGCGCACGCTTTTAAGTGCTATCACTTTGCTGTGTTTACTATGGCACATTTTTTTGCCTACTCTTGTGCAAATTGGCATCGTACCTGAATTGTATACTATGCCTAGTCACTGCCAACCAGTTGTATTAGAGCATTCAGCCCACCAACAAAATTTTAATATGGAGCAGCATCACCTTTCACATGCTCATCACCATATGGAATCTATTCAGAATAAATTTCATACCAAGCATGCTCAAGAGGTTTTCGCGTTAGCTACTCAAATCATGAAGCATTGCCCGTTATGTACGCATGGCCTAGATGCAGCAATTTTAATTCCACTCATTGCTTTGATTTTTGTTTTAATTTTACGTTGGTTTAGCCGTGTACGATGTCTGTGCCATACGTGGACCATACAACTAGAACTTCCCGTTACTTTCTATATTTTACCGATTAAACACGCCCCACCAACTGCTCTATAAAACCATAACTTTTCTCATTCCTATTTTCAGGGATTCAAAATTTATTGCTTTTTATAGGGTCATTCTATGTCATCCCTCAAATTTCGCTTATCTGTTTTAAGCGCAGCATGCTTAACTGCTTCATCTAGCTCTCTAGTTTTTGCTGAAGACTTAACACCAGCAAACAATGACACAAAAACCTTAGCGACTATTGTGGTTACGGCAAGTCGCGAAGGTGAAATACTGAATAAAACTCCAGCTGCAATTAGCCAAATCAATAGTGAGCAAATAGAGAATAAACATGCCACTTTTATTGGACAACTTGTAAACCAAACACCAGGAGTCTTGATGAATGATCTTGGTAATGAACAGCACATGATGTCTATACGCCAGCCCATGACTACTGCTGCTGTTTATCAATATCTAGAAGATGGCCTTTCAATTCGACCTGTAGGTGTGTTTAACCATAATGCCCTGTATGAGATGAATATGGCGGGTGTAGACAATATTGAAATTTTACGTGGACCAGCAAGTAGTGTTTATGGAAGTAATGCAATTGGCGGAACCCTCAACTTTTTAACCAAGGCGCCGAGTGCCACACCAACAGCAGATATTGGTCTGAGCGCAAGTAGTGAAGGTTATCGCCGTGTTGACGTGGGAGCTTCTGATACCTTTGATACTCGTACTGGCGCCCATGGGTTAAGAGTTTCTGCCTATGCCAGTGATCGTGGTGATAGCTGGCAAGATCATGCCGAAGCAGATAAACAAAGCATTACAGTACGTCATGACTGGCAAATTTCTGATTCAACTAAACTGAAAAATATATTTACCTATAACCACTTATATGCAGATATGACAGGTAGCTTAAATACTGAAGATTATAGCCAACGGCCTGGCTATAGCTATCAGACATTTACTTACCGGGAAGTAGATGCAACACGTATATCCTCCCAACTAAGTCATGACTGGAATGATCAACAGCAAAGTCAAATCACTTTATATTATCGGGATAATACAACTGAGCAAAATCCAAGCTATAACATAAAAACTGACAAGAAAGATGGAGTTGCAACAGGAACTTACAGCGGGCAAACCACTTATAATAGTTTTCAGTCCTATGGAGTCAACCTACAACACTCAGCAACTTTAGGCCAATTCAAGTTAGTCGTGGGTAGTATGGCTGAGCACTCACCGACTCAGGGCAGAACTAATGATATTGAAGTTTTTCGAGATCCTGTTACACGTATTTATACGAGTTTTAAACAGCGAAAGCTTTTACGTGATTTTGATGTCGACGTTGATAATGAAGCGATCTATGCTCAAGTGAATTGGCAAGCTTTGCCTAACTTAAACTTAGTCGGCGGCACACGTTATGACTGGATTCGTTATGACTATCAAAATAATTTAACTCCTTCTAATGTTACTGGCGCTCCGGATGAAACAAGAAATTTTCATAAGGCTAGTCCAAAATTAGGAGCAATTTGGAATATTACTCCTCAAATCGACTTCTATACAAACTGGTCACAAGGCTTTGTTCCACCAGAGGTCAGTAGCCTTTACGGCGCAAATTTAGTTACGCCGAATTTAACTGAAGCAACTTTTACCAATATTGATGCAGGTATCCGTTTTAAAACATTCAATGACCGATTGGATGGTGAAATTACGCTTTATCGTTTAAATGGCGAAGATGAAGTAATTAGTTATACTAAACCCGATAATACCCGTGAACCACGTAATGCAGGTAAAACTCTTCATGAAGGTATTGAAGTCGGTGGAACTTGGCAAATTTCCGATCAGCTTGACCAAAAATTGAAAATTTCAGGTAGCTGGGCTCGTCATCATTATGAACAATTCCAGCCGTCAGCTACTATTGATTACAGTGGAAATGATATGCCGAGCGCACCAAAAACTTTTGGTACGCTTGAATATCAAATTAAGCCAATCCCCGAATTATTACTCTCAGCAGAAGGTGTATATGTAGGTTCATATTGGATTAATGACGCCAATACTCAAAAATATGATGGTCATACGGTACTCAACCTGCGTGCAAACTATCGTAAAAAGGCCTATGAAATATATGGTCAGATTTTAAATGTGGCAGATACACATTATGCTGAAAGCACTTCTTTTAGTAATAATGAAGTGAGCTATACACCGGCAGCTCCACGTACATATTTAATAGGTCTACGCTATCATTTTGGTAATTAAGTAAATTTAAGTTTGTGGTCACAGTTGGCCACAAACGATTAATTTAACTATAAATAAAAACAACTTAAGACAAAAGTAAAAAGCAGAACGGTTTCACTAATTTCAATTGTAGCGCCCACGGTATCTCCCGTAATGCCATCAATTCGTTTTATAAACAGATATCTTAAATAAATCAGGCTTATTAAAAAACCAATTACCGCTATCAGCCCTTGCCATTCCCAATACAAAGGTAACAGTAAAATTAATGCAGCTACTATCCATGAAACAGTTTTAGGCAAATGGTCTGTCAAAGAACGACCTAAGCCTTTTTCGCGAACATATGGTGTAGTTAAAAACAAAATAGATGGCACCACACGTCCAAGTGCAGGAACAAATACTAAGAATAGCGTTTGATGTTGATCAATCAATACAAAGACCAAAGCAAACTTGAGCAAACAAATGATAACTAAGCTCAGCACTCCAATTGGGCCGCAGCTCGGATCTTTCATGATTTGTAAAGTACGTTGTTTATCCCCAAAGCCACCTACCCAAGCGTCAGCTGTGTCGGCCAGTCCATCTAGATGCAATCCCCCAGTCAGCCAAATCCATAAAGTAAGTATAATTGCGGCAAGTAAAACAACGGGTAATTTGGCTAAAAGACAGGCAACAAGAAAAAGTATGCCACCAATAATCAGCCCAACCAGTGGATAAAACAAAATAGCCCGACCATTTTGTTGCGCCGTTGGTGTAGTCTTTAACTCAATAGGTAGAACAGTTAAAAATTGCAATGCAATCCAAAAAGGTGTCATATCCCACTCTCTAACTGATCTATATATAAAAACAAACTGAATTATGAGGAAATAAAAATGGGAATAGCAATCCCTATTCCCATTAAACACTTCAAAAACTGTGAAAAACTACTGTATTTGATAGCACTGCTTTAATTTGATGTAGTCGTAGTAAAAACTAGTTGGTGTGTAACGCGCATAGTTACACGCAGATTTAAATAAAGTCTCTTTTTCGTTATAAAGCATCTTCACTAAAGTCGAGCCTTGACTATTTTGATAAACATCCCACTGTATGTTGGCTGCCATAGGTGAAACTATTTCACCACGCCATGTACTTGTTGAATAGTTATAAGTCTGGCGTAGTGGTAAAGGCTGCATCATATTATGCAAATCCAAGCTAGTTGCCAGAGGAATAATAATTTCAGCATGGGCAAAACGTAAAACTGCTTTATATGGTTGAGCTTTATTTACAACAGCATCAACTTGTTGGAATAAATCTTGTTTGAGTCCTTGAGCAATTTCACTTGTAACTTGGTTCGACTCTGTGAAACTTGGACCTTTTTCATAAAAATCATTGGCATCATTAAATTCAGCATAAAATTTTGCGGCTTCCAAAGGCATATATTTATCAAAATCAACACCTTTTAACTCATCTTTCATACCACCAGAAATTGAATAAAGCTCATAAACATAAGCCGCAGCATCTACTGCACTAGCAATGGTATTTTTACCCTTACCTTTTTCTGTAATTTGCTCACCTTTTGGTGAAGTTACTGTAAAAGACCCATTATTGCTAAAACTATAACCTGTCGTACCAAGTTTTTTAATAAAGTCTGCTTTAAAAATCGGAGTGAGTACGGACTGGGCAATTTTTTCTGCTTGAGTATTCTTCGATAACTCACTCAACTTTTGGGCTAAATCTTTATTGTTTGCTTCGAAATCTTGATAGGCCTGACTAGCATCATAAATTTTTTGTTGGCTAGCACTAAGTGGTTGAGTTAAATCTTCAGTCGCATTTAGACTATGAAAATAAAGTTTAAAACGATCAACACCCCCGTCTACAAGACTAGGAACACTTGAACTCGATAAATTGGTATAAGACACAGGAACAATTTTATCTTTCAGCTGAGGCTGTTGTTTTATCAGTTCAGCAGTGAAGAATTTAGCACTATCCACCGCACGATCTACCCCAGAACTTTGTACCAATATAGATGCTTGAGAGTTTACAAGTGTTGGCAAGCGCTGTAATAGGCGATCGGCAATCCCGCGGTGTTCTAAAATACCGGTCATGGTTTCATTTCCATAACCGTATTGGCGAATACCTTCAACCCCATAGCCCAATAAAATATTGGCTTTCATCATGGCTTCCAAGTCAGCACCTAATTGCTCACCCAAAGGCGTTAAAGCATTTTCTGTTTTCGCCTGTTTCCATAAATTATAAAGTGCTAAATCATATTTAAGACTTGATAGTCCTCTCGAACCGTGTCGCGCAACCAATTCTGTAAAAACTGGCTGGAACCCATTTGGAGCTTGCTCATAATTTTTTAGATCTTGCTGTGGTTGATAAGGTGTTTTGGTTTGATAATATTTTGATGAATTTGTAGATGGTGGAGTTTGAACTTCTTGATCATCATTATTATTACAAGCCACGAGCAATAATGAGGCTGCAAGCACACTAGTTTTAAATAAAATATTCATAAGCCAAATAAGTAATTAATTAATAAATGCCAATAGCTTAATTTTTAGTAATGACAGTTCTATTACATAGTTTAAAATATCTTTATAAAAATAATAACTTACAAGTGTATAAAAATATAAAATTCATCTATCTCAACATAAAAGTTAATTGACCATCTGCTTCAGAAAATTCAAAAGAATATAATTTCCCAAGCTCTGCCGACATTTTAAGTAAGTCATCAAAAGGTTGCTGCTCGGCTAAAAAAGCCAATAGCTTAATCACCCCCCCATGAGTAACAACTAACGCATGCTGTAAATTATGTTTTTGCATATGCGTAAGCAAATCCTGCAAGCCTTTCAGAATCCTTTTTTGAAACTGGTTTAATGTTTCAGCGCGAGGTGGACAATATTGACTTGGTTTTTGCCAAAAGTTTGCAAGTAATTCAGGTGAAGTTTCATAAATTTGCTGAGTTGAGATACCTTCCCACTCCCCAAAATACATTTCTTTTAAGTCATGATTTATAAGTAAAGGGAGTTCTGCTGTTTTGGAAAGTTCCTCAGCAAAACAAGCACATCGTTTTAATGAGGAACTTACAATAATATCCCATGACTGGTCTGTGACTTGCTCAATGGTTGACTGCATTTGCTGCCAACCTTTTGCTGTTAACTCATCATCTAAATGCCCACGTAAAGTATGGCTATACTGACTTTCACCATGTCTGAGCAAATCGATCCTAAATTTACCCAATTTTATCCCCGCTTACAGCAGCTTGAGCAAAGGTAGCCATTTGGTTATGTAAGACACATGCCATTTTAACTAATGCCAAGGCAGTACCAGCCCCACTACCTTCGCCTAAACGCAAGTTCATCTTCAAAATCGGGTCAGCATTAAGTTCTTGTAAAATACGTAGGTGTCCATACTCAGCCGATTGATGACCAAATAACATCCAGTCACGTACTTTAGGGTTCATTCGTACCGCACATAAAGCGGCTACAGAACTAATAAAACCATCCACAATCACAGGTAAACCCACTTGCGCACAGCGAATATAAGCACCTGTAATTGCCGCAATTTCCAAACCACCTACAGCACATAGTGTTTTAAAGACATCACCAATGACATGTTTATGGTGAAGTTCAATTGCCTTTTCAATTACTTCAATTTTATGTCTTAACTGATCGGCACCAATTCCTGTACCAACTCCCGTTAATTGCTCAGCCGTATCATTTAGTAAAAGACAGGCTAACGCAGAAGCTGAACAGGTATTTCCAATACCCATTTCACCCGCAATATAAATATCTGCGCCATTCGCTTTAGCAGTATCTACACTTTTTTTCCCTAACTCTAAGGCAGCACGGCATTCGTCAGTACTCATTGCAGCTTGTTTGGCAAAATTTGCTGTGCCGGCACGAATACAGTGACGTTCAACACCTGCATATTGGTATGGTTCACCTACTGTGCCACAGTCAATGACTTGTAAATGGGCTTGATGATATTTAGCAATAACACTAATTGCCGCACCACCAGTTGTGAAGTTTTGCAACATTTGACGGGTAACAGCTTGAGGGTATGCAGAGATATTTTCTTCAACTACACCATGATCACCTGCAAAAATTGTAATCCAGGGATGGTTAACTTGTGGATGTGCATTTGACTGTAAACTAGCAAGTGTAATTGCAATCTGCTCTAAATCACCTAAGGCACCTGTAGGTTTGGTAAGCTGGAGTTGATGTTGCTCCGCTTGTTGTTTTGCGTCCAGATTAGGTTTCTGTACAGATTCTAACCACCAGTTCATTTTTATTTCTCACCTTTTAAAATCATTGGAAACCCCGCCACACAAAACACAACCTTATCTGCAATTTGCCCTAAGGCTTGATGTAGCCTTCCTGCTTCGTCGACAAAACGGCGGCTTATCTCACCGAGTGGCACAACGCCTAAACCCGTTTCATTACTTACTAAAATAATTTCTGACTGGAGTATAGGTAAAACTTTTAACAGCTGTTCACACTCAAATTGTTGAACGTTTTTGTCTTCTAAAAGTAACAAATTGGTTAGCCAAAGTGTTAAACAATCCACCAGAATAATTTGGTTAGGTCTATCAATTTCTTGCAGAGTTTTTGCTAAAAATAATGGTTCTTCAACCAAAGACCAGTGAGCAGGACGATGATTTTGATGATGGGCAATCCGGCTTTGCATTTCTGGATCTAGCGCTTGCGCCGTCGCCACATAAGTGACAGCTAATTGCATAGATATGGCCGTTTGTTCAGCCAGTCGGCTTTTACCAGAACGAGCACCACCTAAAATCAATTGCAACATGGCTCACCTAAAAACAAATGCTGATACGGATACAGCTGCCCTTGTAAAATTTGAGCCTCATAATAACCAAAGGTTAAATGCTCAACTTTAAGATCAAATTCAGCCTGATCGTATTGTACAGGTAATTGAGAAATTTTTTGTAAAATCAAATCACTACTATAGTCTTTTTTATACAAACCCAATGTAATGTGCGGATAGTAATCTAAAGCGGCAATTTCATTAGAAATTGAGCCTAATTTTTGACGTATGAAAGATAAGATATTTTCTTTATCCTGAATTTCTACAAATAAAGCACTACTAAAGCTATCAACCGAACCAATTTTTAATTGAAATGGTGCAATATCTTCTTTTCTTAAAATTTCCCTTTGCTGCACAAACTCACTAAAACAAAAGTCATCATCAACTTTAGTTTCATGAGTCAAGAAACCGCATATAAACAGCGTGACATGATATTGACGGTGATTAGGCTCTATTAGAAATTCTGAAAAATGCGCACGCAATTGATCTAGATAATGAACTAATTTCTGATCATTAATTTCTAGATACCATAAAGCGTAATTTTGACGCCCAAGGTGCCATTCGGGATAATCCCGCATAGACGTCGGCACCATGAGTGTGGAGGGTTTTAACAGCACAGTTTTAATTCAAAATCATTCAAATTTCGTATTAAAACATGTTTGCCTTTCAATTGTTGAGGTTAATTCATTAAGCACATTTAAACATATTAAGTGAGTGTAGTTTTGGCATTGTTCAACTTAATGTCCAAAGGTTGTTTACCTTGTTCAGAAAATAAATATTGAATAAGTTGAACCAACTCAACTTCAAGCTGTCTTCTTTGATTTGTATTCAATTCTAAATTCTGAATTTGCTGTTGCAGATGTTCAACTGCTTTAGTCTCTTCAATTTCTAAAAATTGAATCGCATAGGCATAACCTAAAGCAGCACCTTTTAATAAATTTTTATAAGGTAAATCATGACGAATATTCACTGCAATTGATGCTATAACACGTTCATTGTGATTGAGTTTGCGTAGTGGATCTCTAGCTACGCGTTGACAAGGATCTTTAAATGCATATTCACATGAGTCTAGAAAACTTTGTGACATTCGATCCAGATCTTTTGCATAGTTAGGTAATACAATTGCAAGTCCCTGCTTCACTTCTGCAATTAAGTTTTCTGCAAATGCTTTAACTGAATGATCACCCATGGCAACACCAATAGATTCATAACCCATTAAAGATGCATACCAAGCAAGCATCGCATGTACACCATTCCATAAACGGTTTTTAATGAGTTGAATGTCAGTAATTTGGTCAACCAACACCACCTGACGCAACTTTTCAAGCAAAGGGCTGCCTTTTTCTACATAAATTGGCATATCTGTTTCACTATGGAACAAGATTAAATCCATGCTTTGTAAGATATGTCCCGGCTGAAAATTACGGCGCATATTATCAACATAGATAGAAGCCTGATTTTGCTGATCTTGAGTCAGTTTATTACAGTCTTCAATTTCGATTTGGTCTTCTTGTTCAACATCTTCTAAATGCTGTTCAAGAAAATTATGCTTAATACGAAGTTGACGATATAAATTCTGATTAGAAAGTTTTGAAACCATACGATTAACTACGGTATCGCAAAAATAATGCTCTTTTAAAATATGCTCGGTGACATCTTCATCGTTAGTTAACTCGAGTAGAGCTTCTTTAAGATGCTTCATCACCAAATATTTCGCACCCACCTTATTTAAAATAATTAGAAAGGTTAACGGTTCTATACATGTTTCAAGTTGTGAATTAAAACGTGCATATAACCCTTTTGCGATTATCTGTGCTTCAGTTTCAATTGCTTGCTCGGGCAAACATAATGCAATCAAACTTGAATGAGTGTACATCTCTAACATTTGTTGTTCATTATCAGAGTCAACAATGGTCATATTCTCAATACGTTCATCATAAGAAAATTGCCCATAGCGAATACTATAGGTACCAAACGCATTTACAGCTTCGCGGAAAAGACTATTTCGTGTTGACGCAATAATACGTTTTGGTTTCGTATAACCATCCCAATGCGACAAGATCTGTGCTATATAACCACCACCAATAGCACCGAAACCATGTATTCCAACAGTAAGCTGATTCAGACTTTGCGGAAAAGGTTCCTGTATCTCTGGCATATCCATAACAGGAATAAATTGGTCGAGATCAGTTAAAAAATCATACATCTGGTCATAATAAAAATGCGCTTTTTCCAGCATTTCATCATTAGGTTCTTTAATATCTTTTAATAAAATTGTTAAACCTTTTGAGGTGTGAGCCGAGGTTAAACCATTTTCTGAATCTTCAAACATTAAACATTGGTTGGCGTCTAAATGAAGTTGACTAGCCGCTTTGAGAAAAATTTCTGGATGTGGCTTCCCTTGTTCTACTTCATCTCCACAAGTAATGACATCAAAAAATTTATAAACATTCGCATTAATTAAATATTCTTCGGCAATTGCTCTACGGCTTGATGTAGCCACAGCCATTCTTAGACCCGATTTTCTTAAACGCTCTAGAACTTGAACCAGACCTTTTTTAATAGGCACACCGTGTTTTCGAATATGTTCTAGTTCCATCTCATCGGCACGTTTTCGAATTTCCTTATATGGAACATCTACTCCGTATAAACGTTGTGCAAGCTTTTCCGCCGTTGTCGCGCTTAACCCCAAACATTGCATTAAATATTCGTGTGAAAACTCCTGTCCAATGAGTTCTTGAGATGCCTGTTGCAATGTTTGAAACCGTAACCGTTCAGTATCAAACATTGTCCCATCCATATCAAAGATAGCTCCATGAACAGGTTTTCCATGAAAAATAAGCACGTTTTTACCTCTTTTTTTGATCATGTTTTATTCAGGGTATACAAAAAATTGCTTAAAAAGGCAGGATGATAATAAATGAAACATTAGTGGTTATTTTTTAATCATAAATATAAGAAATCTGTTACTGAGAAGAGTTAAATACTCAAAAAGGTTGAACAATATAGATAATTCTGAAACTGAGTTTAAGTACAAAGGTAGCAAGCCTTCCTCGCTTGCTACCTTTGCTTCTTCTTTTTATGCGCTGATCATGTTTGTTTTTCTTAGGTCCATTTACTGCTAACAAACCTGCATTTTTTATTATGTCTTGCAGGTCTACCAATACCAGAAACTCATATAATTTTTGTTATTTTCTGGCAGAACCAAACAATACATAATAATGATAATCATTTTCATTTAGTGTGTCAACTTGCTATGCCCTTTTTTTAATCAATCAAGTACATCTACAAATTGCGCCGTTAATATGTGTGCCAAGTCTTTAGGATTTAAACCAATATCTAATCCTCTTTTACCACCACTTACATAAATTTTGCTTAACTCTTGTGCAGAGGCATCAATCACTGTCTTTAAGCGTTTCTTTTGACCTAATGGACTAATTCCACCCACTAAGTACCCTGTCAAACGTTCGGCATCTTTGGGATTTGCCATCTGCAATTTTTTACACCCAAATGCTGTAGCTACCTTTTTCAAATTGAGTTGATAGTTAACTGGTATGACCGCAACAAAATAATTTTTCTCATCGGTAACAAGAAGTGTTTTAAATACCTCGTTTACATCAAGGTTTATCTTTTCTGCGGCTTCCAAACCAAAACTTTTAGCATTTGCGTCATGTTCGTACTCATGGATAGAAAATTCGATTTTGTTACTTTTTAACAATCTACATGCAGGAGTCATAGGATTTTAGATTTTAATGAAATGAGCTTGATTATATTTATTTTAAAAAAAGTTTAAAATTTACTTAGGCTATTTACATCCTTTACATGAAAAATCAAACGAACATCGAACAAAAAACAATCTAAACTTGATATTGGGTAGATGACTCCAATATATTTAGTTGAGATTTAAAGTCTGAACTGGCGAATTTATGAGTTACAAACACAATAATCTGATGGCAATGCGTCACCGTTTTTGGGATGAGGCTTCAGATCATGTATTAAATGAAAAGCAATTTTTACAGCAGACCTTAATCGAACAAGGCATTTTTAATAATGCGACTTTTGATGATGTTAAGTACTTTTTCTATACACTGCCTAGCATCGTTATTGTAAAGGCTCATGCACTTGGTTTTATGCATGATTCCGTCAAGCAAATGGTTATTCAGCATATTCAAGCTAATCGTATGCACTTAATGCAAAAGGCTGAATTGAAAATTCAGTTTAAAATGTAATTTGCCGGTTAGTATCTGATACGGCGTTTTATAGTAGTTTATTTTTTCTGAATGGCGGATATTTTGATTTTCTTATTAATGCTTAGGCTATTTTTAGAAAATTAAAATCCCAAATGAGACTTTCAACTCACCATTCAGTCTGAGGGAACTATTTTAATACGTTCAAAACATGTAATATTCGTTACAATTTTAGATCACCAGCGTTTGGCTGCATGATGCGCATAGGATTCTATTTTCATGTCAAATCAGAACGATAAGCTTAAGAGTTTAAAAACTTCTTCCATGGATCGACGCTTATCAATCGCGAAAGCTTCTTTACTGGCAGGAACACGTTGGGCTACTGCAAGTGCCTCTTCCCTCTTTTCTAGTGAAGAAGAAAAAGAGAAGAAACGTAAAAAGGCAATGAGCGAACAAGCTAATTATCTTGTCTCTGAAATTGGCAAACTTAAAGGTTCTATTGTCAAGATTGGCCAAATGATGGCGCTTTATGGTGAACATTTTTTACCAGAAGAAATTACTCAAGCTTTAAATACCCTAAATAACCAGACCGTTGCTTTAGACTGGCCAGCAATTAAACCTCATTTACAAGAACAGCTAGGTTCCAAGTTAAATGATTTAACAATTGATCATGAGCCTATCGGTACGGCTTCTCTGGCACAAGTTCATCGCGCAACACGTAAATCAGACGGTTTAGAGTTAGTTTTAAAAATTCAATACCCTGGTGTTGCGAATGCAATTGACTCGGATATGAGCCTGTTTAAAAACATGCTTAAGCTTACACGTATGGTTCCTCAAACTCGTGAGTTTGATCAATGGTTTGATGAAGTACGTGAAATGATGCATCGTGAAGTCAATTATCACGTAGAGGCAGCCACAACACGTCGCTTTGCTGAGCGTTTAAAGGATGATGAGCGCTATATCGTCCCTACAATTGTAGATGAATACTGTACCGATCAAGTCTTATGCATGACCTTTGAACGTGGCGTGCCAATTAATAGTCCAGTCATGCTTTCCCTTCCTCAAGAACGACGTAATCAGCTCGGTGAAGCTTCACTAGAGATTGCAGTTCGTGAGATTTTTGAATGGGGTGAAATGCAAACTGATCCTAACTTTGGTAATTACCTTGTTCGTTTAGGTAATGGCCAAGATATTCAGGATAAAATTGTACTACTAGACTTTGGTGCGATCCGTCAGTTCGATGAACATTTACTCTCAGTTGCGCGTAATCTTATACAAGCGGGTTATCAGCATGATAAACATGCGATGGTCCAAGCAATGACTGGATATGAGTTTTTCGATGCAATGCCTGAAAGTATTAAACCCGGCATGGCCGATGTCTTTTTACTTGCGACAGAAGCATTCAGTACCCCTGCAAATAATCCAGATATGCCAGTGGGCCTAATGGATGAACATGAACGTTATGACTGGAAAAAGAGCCAGTTACATAGTCGTGTTATGCAGCAAGCAAGCAAATCAATGGCGTCTCGATATTTCTCGGTTCCTCCAAAAGAATTTATGTTTATTAGCCGTAAGTTTATTGGCGCATATACATTTATGACTGTGATTGATGCCAAAACCAATGTACGACGTATGATTCGTAATTTTGCTTAATATTATTAAGACTAGAATGATTCCGTGTCATTCTAGTCAATCCAAACAAAATAGTTCTTTTAAAAAAAATTTTTTCTTTTATAAAATCAATAAAATGTATTAAAACTTATTTTGCTTTTACCATTTATCTGCTCATTTTTTGAATGTCAGCAACGACATAGTTTTTTCTTATACAGCGTGTCAGCATAAAACAATAACAATGTGTTAGGACACCACAATCATGACAAATATGATCAATAAAGCCCAAGGGTTGGGTTTATCGCTGATCACGAAATTAGCTGGAAGCGATGTACTTGATCAACTCAAACTACGTAAATTTCTTGAAAAGTCTCTTTATCAAGGTTCAAAAGCTGGATTTAGAGCATTAAGTCAGACTCAGAAAGCATTTAAACCTAAGCAAATCCCCCAACAGCGTCTACCTCAACAGAAGAAAAACCTATTTGACTTAAGCCTCACTGAAGAACAACAAATGACTTCAGATGCAATGTCTCAATTTGCTCAAGAAGTTTTATTAGGATTAGCTCATGATGCTGATCAGGCAGGTCAATTTCCAGAAAGCCTTTGGCAATATGTAGAAGATTTAGGACTAAATTATTATGCTCTTCCAGAAGCACTAGGTGGTGTCGCCGCTGAACAAAATATTGTAAGTAACCTATTGATTGCTGAAAAACTAGCTGAAGGTGATTTTAGTCTTACAGCAGGACTTTTGAGTACGTTTAGCGTTATTAATGCTATTACACGTTGGGGTTCTACTGAAGTTCAGTCAATGTATTTACCTTGCTTTGCAGAAGACTCAGACATTACCGCCACTTTCGCTGTACAAGAAGCTACTCCGGCATTTAACCCATATATCTTAAAAACAAAAGCTTCTCTTGAAAATAATCAATATTTTATAGAAGGTGAAAAAACCTTAGTCATTTTAGGTGATTTAGCTGATGTGTTCTTGGTGAGTGCAGATTTTAATGGCAAGCCGGATGTGTTTGTAGTACAAGCGGGCGATACCATTTCCATTAAAAGTACCCCAGCTATGGGTCTCAAAGCAACAGAGACAGCTACTTTAAAATTCAGCCATACACCTGCTCTACGATTAGGCACAACAGATTTTGATTACACCGCCTTTCTAGATTTAGGCAATCTTATGTGGTGTGCAATGGCTGTAGGAACATGTGAAGCGGTAAAAGCCTATTGTATTAAATATGCCAATGAGCGAACTGCTTTCGGAGAACCAATTTCACATCGTCAAAGTGTCGCATTCATGATTGCAGATATGGCAATTGAAATTGATGCTATGCGCATGCTGATTCTAAATGCCGCAAGCCTTGCCGAAGCAGGTAAGCCATTCCACCGTGAAGAATATTTAGCTCGTATTCTTTGCGCAGAAAAATCAATGAAAATAGGAACAGATGGCGTACAAATTTTAGGTGGTCATGGTTTCACAAAAGAACACCCTGTTGAACGTTGGTATCGTGATTTACGTGCAACCGCAATTTTACATTCTGGCTTACATGCTTAAGATCAATCAGAGGATATTTTCATGAATTTACAAAATCCAAAAAAATTCAAAATGATGATTGATCAAGCACATGATGTTGCGATCAATGTATTACGCCCTATTTCCCGTAAATACGATAAAGCAGAACATGCTTATCCGAAAGAACTCGATATGCTCGCTTCACTCATTGATGGCATGAATGAAGGTGGTGAAGGAATTAATGCAGGTGCTGCCGGTGCAGGAAAACGTGGTGAATCTGATAATGAAGGTGTCCGTAACGGAACTAACATGTCAACAGCGTTAGGCATCATTGAAATGTGCTATGGCGATACTGGGCTATTACTCAGTATGCCACGTCAAGGTTTAGGAAACTCTGCAATTGCCGCGGTCGCAAATGATGAGCAACTAGAACGTTTTAAAGGAACATGGGCAGCTATGGCGATTACTGAACCAGGCTGTGGTTCTGACTCTGCTGCGATCCGTACTACGGCAACTAAAGATGGCAATGACTATATTTTAAATGGTGAAAAGATTTTCGTAACTTCTGGTGAACGTGCGGACTCGGTGGTCGTATGGGCTACACTTGACCGAAAACTTGGACGTGCAGCCATCAAATCATTTGTAGTGCCTAAAGGTACTCCCGGAATGAAAGTTGAACGACTTGAACATAAGTTAGGTATCAAAGCTTCTGATACAGCCGTTATTAGTTTTACTGACTGTCGTGTTCCGGCTGAAAACTTGCTTGGTAATCCTGAAATTGATGTTGCAAAAGGTTTTGCCGGTGTAATGGAAACTTTTGACAATACACGACCATTAGTTGCCGCAATGGCAATTGGCTGTGCCAAAGCTTCTTTAGAACGTATTAAAGAAATTTTTAAAGACCAATTAGATCCCAATTACTCGACTCCATATTTGCAAACTTCCAACCTTGCTGCGCAAATTTACCGAATGGAAGCCGAATGGGAAGCTGCACGGTTACTTATGTTGAAAGCCACATGGATGGCAGACAACAAAAAACCAAACTCCAAAGAAGCTTCCATCGCTAAAGCAAAAGCAGGTCGTGTAGGCAACGAAATCACTTTGAAGTGTGTCGAATTAGCAGCAAGTGTTGGCTATAACGAAGATGAACTACTTGAAAAGTGGGCACGTGATTCAAAAATTCTTGATATTTTTGAAGGTACTCAACAAATCCAGCAACTTATTATTGCTCGTCGTGAGCTTGGAAAATCTTCAAGTGAACTAAAATAAAGATATTGCAAGGGAGTTTTTTTACTTCCTTGCTTCTTAGCACTGTGACTTATTAGCAAAAATAAAACCCTCTAACCACATGACTAGAGGGTTTGGTATTTCAGGAATATATTTTTAATTATTCGGCTTGTGTTGTTTTTAATGACTTATCGACTACACCAAATTTTTTGAAGATTTTTGCACGACGTTTTGGTGAAATATTCGCTTTATTTAAATCACCTTTGTAGGGATCAAATACGCGCTTATCCATCATTTTAAACCATAATGAAGGAATTAATGCTGGTAGCAACATACTTGCATAACCACTTGGTAGCTCGGGTGCTTCATCAAAATGACGTAATGCTTGGAATGGACGAGTTGGATAAGCATGATGATCTGAGTGACGCTGTAACTGATATAAGAATAAGTTGGTCACTACATTGTTATTATTCCAGCTATGCTCTGGCATTGTACGTTCATATTGACCATTTTCTTTTTTCTGGCGCAATAAGCCATAATGTTCAATATAGTTAATAATTTCGAAGAGACTAATCCCGTAAAATGCTTGTGTTGCTAAATAAGGAATCGTACCTTTACCAAAAATTCCTACCATAGAAGCATGGAAAGCAGCACTCATACCCCAGCCTTGCAGTAATTCGTTATCGAGTGACCAAAACTCTTTACCTTTACGTTTTAAACGATTTTTCTCAATTTCAATTGCAGACTTAAAAGAACCAACAACTGTACGTGGCCAAAACTCATAGAATGTTTCACCCATACGTGAAGATGCCGGATCTTCAGGCGTAGCTGCACGCTTATGATGGCCATATGGATGCTCAATACGGAAATGGTTATAACCAGTAGGTACTAAAGCAAGATGAGATAAAATATGGTCGATACGATCATGTTTATGGCTTAGTTCATGGGCTGTATTAATTGCAATACCATTAATGGCACCCATCGAAATACCAAGCAAAATTTTGTCAATAAATGAAGTATCTTTACGGCTTTTTTAATAAAAAGCATAAAAATTTTCCGCATATTTCAATGGAATAAAACTTTTCACTAAACGCGAATAATATGGATCTTTCTCAAGAAGTTTAATTTCTTCATCAGTTGGATTACGCGCATCTTTACCAATAATTGTATCAATTGCAGGAATCACAACATGTAATAAAAGTGGACCACCTAAAGCAAATACTTTCTTTAATGGGCGTGGACCAAAATGGTATCCGGCTAAAATACCTAAACCAATTACAGGTAGAGCCGGACTAATCATCCATAAATAGCGCTTACGATCTATCTCACGCATAGACGCTGGCACTGGCATAAGTTCTTGCTGAACATTCACTGGTGCATTCATAGTCATATTTCCTTTTTCTATATATCTATATAGTTAAAGAAATACTATTTGCTTAACAGTTGTAACCGTCCAAAAAACCTATTTCAAAGTCTTTGGCATTTTCTTCCACTTTTTTGTCCTAAAAACACATGTTGATCTATTCTTATAGCTCACTATAATTTTATTAAAATAATGATTGATCATATAAACATGGATGCACTAAGTAAATTTTTTGATGATATCCACTTAAATAAGTCTGAATATATTTATATAAAAGCACAAGGTGAATGGGCTTTTAAAACACAAGATCAATCTGCTTTACTGGCTTACATCGTTTTAACGGGTTCTGTATATATTCAAATAAATAATGTCGAAAAAATAATTGCAAAAGCTGGAGATATTATTTTAATTCCTTCTGGAAAAGCTCATCAAGCTACAGATTCAAAAGCGACTGGAAGCAAACTGGTAGATTCTGTCGATATTACTCCCTTATTTAATGGGCATCGTCATGATCCAATTGAGTTAGGTTCATCAGCGCCTGAAAATACATTATTGCTCTGTCTACGCTGTCAAGTTGATACGTATATGGCGGGACCACTGATTAATGCATTACCATCTATTATGCTTATTCAACACGAAAACCAGACAACTCCTCCTGAATGGTTGCAAATAGGGCTTTATTTTTTAGCGGTCGAAACACAAAAAATTCAACCTGGTCATGACAAAATTATTGATCACTTAGTCAGTATTCTTTTAATTGAATGTATTCGTGATCATATTCAACAAATGTCAGATCAACAAAATTGGTTAGGTGCCCTCACACATCCAGAATTAAGTAATGCTTTATCCGCAATTCATAGTCAACCTGAAATAAGCTGGACTGTTGAATCATTAGCTGAACAATGCTGCATGTCACGATCTAAGTTTGCCAATCTCTTTAATAATATTATTGGTGAACCACCTCTTACTTATTTGCAGCATTATCGCTTTCGCTTAGGGAGCCAATATCTACGGACAAGTAATTTATCAGTTCAACAAATTTCAAATAAAGTCGGCTATTCATCAGAAACTGCATTTAGTCAGGCATTTAAGAGAGTATTTGATTTATCGCCTAAACAATATAGACAAAATTATATAGGTAGTAGAGATCAGTAATAAAAAAAGCGCCGAAGCGCTTTTTTTATTACATAAGTTTTATTTGATTTTAGCGTGTGACTTTAAGTATTCGCTGTAATCTTCGAGTATTTGCTGACCACGAGATTGGCGATAAAGCTGTTGTAATTGCTTTAACTGATCCGCTGGCATAGCATTTACCGCAGCTGAATTTACATTAGAAACGGCAACGACAACCAATTCATTAGGTAAGTTCGCTGTTGTAACAGACCACATACCAGGTTTCGGTGCAGGAACACTAAATGCTGCACGCTCAATTGCACGTTTTAAACCTTGTGAACGAGTAAACACACCTGCAGATTCAAAAGGTACTTTATTTTTCGCAACAACTTGTTCAGCCGGCTGAGTTTTGAATTCAGTCAACATGGTAGCAATTTTCGCTTGAGCTGCTTTGCGTGCTTTCTCATCAATTACTTTAGCTTTTGCTTCGTTCATTGCTTGAGCAAGTGGTTTAACGCCAGCAGCATGATAATCACGCACCTTAACCCAAACAGTATCACCATTCGCTAATTGAATATTTGATGAAGCGTTACGATCGCCATTTTTCACATCATCATTAAACAATTTAATTTTTACGTTTGGATCGCTTAGTTGTGGATTTTGAGTAGCTAAAGTTACACCATTTAATGATTCAATTTTTGTACCTTTAACTTGCTGTACAACTGCATCTAAAGAATCATTACCTACAATTGTTTCATTCAAACTATTTACTGTATCTGAATAAACAGTAGCAACCTTATTCTTTTCGACTTCGGCAGTTAAACGCGCCTTCTCAGCTTCAAACGAAGGAATTTGATTCGCTGGAGTCTCTGCTTCAATAATATGGTAACCATATTGTGTTTTTACTGGCTGCGAAACTTGACCATTTTTCAAACTTGAAACAGTTTTATCAAATGCATCAGAGAAAACACCAGGTGCATACGCCTCTACTAAACCGCCTTTCGTTTTTGAAGTTGGATCTTCTGAGAACTGAGCTGCTGCTTGAGCAAATGAAAGACCGCCTTGAATTTTTGCATATACCTCATTAGCAAGCTTTTGAGCTGCCGCATCATCACGAGCATCTGTCGTAATAAGAATATGCTTCACAACACGTTTAGCATTTTTTTGCTGAGTTTCTACAAATTTAGCATAGGCTTGTTTGAGTTCAGCATCTGTTGCTGGTGCAGGTTTCGCCATTAAGGACGGAGATAAAACAACATAATCTACATCAACAGAAGCAGGCTGTTTAAACTCGTTTTGATGTTTATTGTAGTAGTCAGTCGCTTCTTGATTAGATGCTGTTAAACCCGTTTTATAGGTATCTAACTTAATACTAGCTAAATGTAATGTACGCTGTTCAGTTTGCAAATTCGCAATTTGCATTACATCAACTTTACTCACTAAAGCATAATCAGAAAAAGTTGAAGTCAACATTTTCAAAGCGTGATCTTGACGCAAGCTCGCAATTAAGGCTTGGCTTGTCATACCAATTGAACGCAAATAATTTTCATATAATTTTTGTGAAAACTGACCATTTTCTTGCAAGCTTGGTTGCTGAGCTAACATTTGCTCGATTTGAGCATCGCTCAAAGAAATACCCAATTTTTCAGCTTGCTGAATGAGTAAATTACGAGATACCAATATATCGAGAGCTTTTGCTTGAATAACCGGTAAATTAAGTAAACTTTCATCACCTTTTACAGCAGCTAAATATTGTTCTTTATACCTTTGCGTTAAAGTTTCAAGGTCTTTTTTTGATATGTCCTGTCCATTTACAGTTTTTGCGACATCTGCCTTGTTTCCCCTATTAAAATATCCATTAATACCTACAAGCGCTAAAGGGGTCAAAAACAAAATTAAAAGGACTTTGCCGAGCCAACCCTTAATGACTGTACGAAACGATTCCATAAGTATTCCAATATTTTATTTCGAGGAGAATTTTAACTGAAAAACCACAATGAATGAATGAGCAATATTGGTCAATTCAGATTTTTAATAAAAAACGCGCCTATATCGGCGCGTTTAATCATCTTAAAAGATTAAGCAACTGAATCTTTAAGACCTTTACCAGCTTTAAAGCTAGGTACTTTTGTTGCTTTAATTTGAAGCTCTTCACCAGTTTTAGGGTTACGACCAGTACGTGCAGCACGCTCTTTAACACTGAAAGTACCAAAACCAACTAAAGTTACTGTGTCACCTTTTTTAAGTGCTTCAGTAATTGACGCAATTGTCGCATCGAGTGCCTTGCCTGCATCAGTCTTAGATACTCCCCCTTTTTCAGCAATTGCATCGATTAATTCTGATTTATTCATGAATAAAACATCCTCTTAATATCGTTTGTTTAAGGTCCAAGGCTATAGTTTAAAAGGCCATGACGCCTTTATAGCAATGCTTTGGGGGAAAACGCAATACTAGAGCAGAGCTTTTAGCAAAAATAAATGCTAAAAAACTGTTATATATTTGCTAAATCCCTACATTTTTTTACTTTTCATTCAATTTTGCCTTCAATTTTTGATTTTCTTCAATAAGAGCATCAACCTTTATATGCAATTGAACTAACAGTTGTTCAATGTGCTGTAAGTCCTTCGGAGTAACTAAACCAATTCGATTTAAAGAATGATTTACACTGGTATCTAAAATTTTTTCGACCTTGTCTTTTGTATCAGACACTGACTCTTTCGCCTTTTCGGTTACTTTGCCAACAGTTGTATCGGCTAAATCACCAGTTTTAGACTCAAGTTCTTCCCCTACTTTGACTAGTGAGTCAAATAGTTTATTGCCTTCTTCTTCTGCACGAGAGAAAGCACCTAAACCAGCTAACCATATTTGCTTGGTATACTTTCTAAAATCCAATGCAGACTTTCTAGAACTTTTTGATTTTAATTTGTTTTTATCTCCTTGCTCTTCTGATTGTGTTTCTATATTTGCATTATCCATTGACCTAAGCTCCTGATCGGATGAGACAGATGAAGTCTTATTTAACCACAAAATATTCTTATAATAACAAAGTCAAGACTTGATACATTTATGAAACTGTTCTACAAAACAATCATGTCATGTAAATATATTTAACAGGACAATGTGTTAAGTTTGAGATAGGATGTCTCATTCTCTTAATTAATCTCTAATATTTAAGGATAAACTTTTATGAGTGAAACGCAACAAAGACAAAAACACCCACGTCTGTTGCTGAACATTGTTCTAATTATTTTAGAAACTTTTTTCTCATTTATTCTCACCCACGATGGTGTTCTTCGCTTGCAGGCGAAAAAGTTTATCGCAAATAAAATCACAATCCGTATTAATAGCTACTTGCCATTTTTCAACTTCTATGTGCAATTTACGGAAAAAGGTTTGTTATTTGATATTCATTCTTATGATCGTCGTATTGACTTAGAAATTAATAGTACTCTCATCGACCTTATCAAAATTTTTGCTTTTTCAAATCAACGTAGTTTAAACAATATGCGAATTGATGGAGATGCAGAAACTAAAAAAGAACTCATCGATTTAATTTCACATCTCACTTTACCTAAGCTTCTAGCTGACTGGAAGCAATGGTTCAATACTCCAGATGATGAAGCCGAAGCACTTGCTTCACGTAAAAAAATTGCCCCCTTACTTGAAAAAATTGATCAACAGCGTTCAGAGATAAATTCTTTGAATGTCGAAATTAAGCAGTATCAAAATCGAATTTCACGTTTACAGCAGCGCCAACGCAACATTAACTTGTGCTTTGGTATAATTAGCCTAATATTTATTGCTTATTTCATATATAATTTGTGGGTAGCTTAACTTATTTTTTCTATCTTGATCCTGCACTTGAATTAAAAATAAAAAAACTTGACTATTTTAGTCGGGATTCATAAAATCCTATTATCTAGTCTTAACATGTGTATCGAATCATGCGCCTTACAACTCGCGGTCGCTACGCAGTGACTGCTCTACTTGATTTAGCTTTGCAGCCAACTGAACAAACGATCACGCTCGCCGAAATTGCCGCACGTCAATCTATTTCAGTTGCTTATTTAGAGCAGTTGTTCGCAAAACTTAAGCGTCATGGGTTAGTTTCTAGTGTTCGCGGTGCAAATGGTGGTTACCATTTGGCTCGAAACGCTGATGAAATTACTGTGTTAGAAATTATTGAAGCCGTAAATGAAACTGTTGATGCAACACGTTGTGACCATAAAGGTAACTGCCAAAATGGTGCAATGTGTCTTACTCACGATTTATGGCAAGAACTCTCTCATCATATTGCCGACTATTTAGCTAAAATCACTCTTGCCGACCTCATTAGCCGAGACAACGTTCAAACTGTTGCATTACGCCAAAATGTGACTGGCACAGATTCAGCTCTTTTATCGGGTACAGGTATTTGATATGAAACGTCCAATTTATCTTGATTACGCAGCAACCACTCCAGTAGATCCGCAAGTTGCAGAACGTATGATGGAGTGTTTAACTTTCGACGGTACCTTTGGTAATGCTGCATCTCGTTCCCATGCTTATGGCTGGCAGGCAGAAGAAAAAGTTGAATATGCACGTGAGCAAGTCGCAAATTTAATTAAAGCTGACCCACGTGAAATTGTTTGGACTTCTGGTGCAACTGAGTCAGATAACCTTGCTCTTAAAGGTGTTGCTCAATTCTATGCATCTAAAGGCAAACATATCATTACAAGTAAAATTGAACACAAAGCTGTTCTAGACCCTTGTCGTGAATTAGAAGAACAAGGTTTTGAAATTACTTACCTAGAGCCAGAGCCACAAACAGGTTTAATTACTCCTGAGATGGTTAAGGCTGCCCTTCGCCCAGATACTATTCTTGTTTCCCTTATGATGGTAAACAATGAAATTGGTACAGTTACAGATGTAGCGGCGATTGGTGAATTAACACGTGCCAACAAAACATTTTTCCATGTAGATGCAGCACAAGCAGCTGGTAAAGTTGATATCGACTTATCTACTATGAAAATTGATCTTATGAGTTTCTCTGCTCATAAAATTTATGGTCCAAAAGGTATCGGCGCATTATATGTACGTCGTAGCCCACGTGTTCGCTTAAAAGCACAAATTCATGGTGGTGGTCATGAGCGCGGTATGCGTTCTGGTACTTTGGCAACTCACCAAATCGTTGGTATGGGTGAAGCTTTTGAAATTGCAGGCAAAACAATGCATGCTGAACAAGAGCGTATTCGTAAACTTCGTGACAAACTTTGGAACGGTTTACAAGACCTTGAACAAGTGTTCTTAAACGGTCACCCGACTCAAAACGTTGCTAATTATTTAAATGTCAGCTTCAACTTTGTTGAAGGTGAGTCTTTAATGATGTCGCTTAAAGATGCTGCTGTATCAAGTGGTTCTGCTTGTACGTCTGCAACTTTAGAGCCTTCATATGTTCTTCGCGCATTAGGTTTATCTGATGAGCTAGCACACAGCTCAATTCGCTTTAGTTTTGGTAAATACACGACTGAAGAAGATATTGACCACGTGCTTACAATTACCAAAGCCGCTGTTGAGAAATTACGTGAACTTTCTCCGCTTTGGGATATGTACAAAGAAGGTATCGATCTTTCTACAGTTGAATGGGCAGAACACTAATTATTGAAATTAGTGTTTTAACCCTCATATTAATATTAGGCTGACCCCGAGGTTTGGAGAAGCAAAATGGCTTATAGCGAAAAGGTAATTGATCATTACGAAAATCCACGTAATGTTGGTGTTTTAGATAAAAACTCTGAAAATGTTGGTACAGGCATGGTGGGTGCACCTGCATGTGGCGACGTGATGCGTTTACAGATTCAAGTAAATGACAGTGGCGTAATCGAAGAAGCACGCTTTAAAACTTACGGTTGTGGTTCTGCAATTGCATCAAGTTCACTTGTAACTGAATGGTTAAAAGGTAAAACACTTGATGAAGCTCAAGCAATCAAAAATATTGATATTGCGACTGAGTTAGCTCTTCCGCCAGTAAAAGTTCACTGCTCTGTTTTAGCTGAAGACGCGATTAAAGCTGCGATTGAAGATTATCGTAGTAAAAAGTCAAAAGCTTAATTTGTTACCATTATAAACGTTGGAGTTTTCATGATTCATTTAACTGAAAATGCTGCGACTCATATTAGCAATTACCTTAAAAACCGAGGTAAGGGTGAAGGCATTCGCGTTGGTGTGAAAACTTCTGGTTGTTCTGGGTTGGCTTATGTTCTCGAATTTGTAGACGATATCGATGAACATGATCAAGTTTTCGAACAATTCGGTGTTAAGGTTTTTGTAGATCCTAAAAGCTTAGTTTACTTAGAAGGCTTAGAAATGGACTATGTTAAAAATGGCCTTAACGAAGGGTTCGAATTTAACAATCCTAATAAAAAGGGTGAATGTGGTTGTGGTGAGTCTTTCACTGTTTAATCCTCTCCTTTCCTTTTTCTCATTAAAACAGTGTCTTTCAACAGCACTGTTTTAATGTATTTAATTAACGTGGATCCCATTTCTAATGAATCATTTTGAGTTGTTCAATTTACCTGTGGCACTCGATATCGATTTGGCAAGCTTAAAATCAAATTTCTTGAGTTTGCAACAACAATATCATCCAGATAAAGCCGCAGATAAAGATCAAGCATTAATCAAATCAAGTGAAATCAATCAAGCTTTTAAAACACTATCACAAGTAGATAGTCGTGCTGCTTATCTTTTAGCTCTTAAGAAGCAAGATCATCATCTTGATCAATCTATTAGTGATTTTGAGTTTCTACAATCTGCTTTAGAACTTCGTGAACAACTTGACGAAGCGACAACAACTGAACATTTACGTACTTTAAAGCTAGAAGTACAACAATGGATTGATGGCCTGGTTCGTGAATTCAAAATTGATTACAGCGAAGAAGATTGGGCTGAAGCACGTGATACCGTACGTAAGTTACGTTTCTTTCAACGTGTTTTGAACGATATTGATAAAGCAGAAGATCAACTGTTAGATGAAGAAGACAGCTTTGATTTAGACGATGATTTTTAATTTTGCTTTTTCTACTTTATTTTCAAGGGATTTAACTCATGGCACTTTTGCAAATTGCTGAACCGGGTCAATCCAGTGCCCCACACCAACATCGCATTGCGATTGGTATTGACCTAGGAACAACACACTCACTAGTTGCGACAGTGTTATCAGGCAAACCTAAAGTACTCAATGATGTTCAAAATAGAAGATTACTTCCTTCTATCGTTCATTATGGGGACAATACAACTCATTATGGTGAAGAAGCTAAACCATTTATCATTGCAGATCCCAAAAATACGATTGTATCTGTTAAAAGATTTATGGGACGCTCAAAAGCAGACATTAAGTTTCAGCATCCTTATGAATTAGTAGGCTCAGAAAATGAAATGCCTGCTTTTGAAACACGTGCCGGGCGCAAAACACCAGTAGAAATTTCAGCCGAAATTTTAAAACAATTAAAAGATCGTGCTGAAGACAGCTTACAAAATCCTGTTAATGGTGCTGTGATTACAGTTCCTGCTTATTTTGACGAAGCTCAGCGTCAAGCAACTCGCGATGCAGCTCAACTTGCAGGCTTAAACGTATTACGTTTATTAAATGAACCTACAGCTGCCGCAGTAGCTTATGGATTAGATCAAGAAAGTAATTTAGAGACCGACCGTAATTATGTAATTTACGATTTGGGCGGTGGTACTTTTGATGTATCAATCTTACGTTTTTCACAAGGCGTATTTGAAGTTTTAGCGACCGGCGGCCATACCGCTTTAGGTGGTGATGACTTAGACCGCCTCATTGTGAAATGGGCAAAAAAGCAGCTTAATATTGATGTATTAAGTAATGAAGACTATGCAGTATTTATAGTTGCAGCACGTCAAGCTAAAGAGCAATTATCTACTCAAGATTCAGTTGAATTAAAACTGCTTGATAGAACTCTTACACTAGACCGACCTACATTTGAAAGTATCATTCAAGTTGCTTTAGATAAAACAATCAGTGTTTGTAAGCGTGTATTGCGTGATGCAAAGCTTGATTTGACTGACATTCAAAATGTAGTTTTAGTGGGTGGCTCTACCCGCTCTTATGCAGTTCAAAAAGCTGTACGTGAAGTTTTTGGTCAAGAACCTCTTTGCACAATTAACCCAGATGAAGTTGTAGCAATCGGTGCTTCAATTACAGCAAACCAGTTAATTGGTAATAGCCAAGATGGCTCACTTCTTCTAGATGTCACTCCTCTTTCTCTTGGTTTAGAAACAATGGGAGGACTAGTTGAACGTCTGATCTCTCGTAATACAGCTATTCCTGTTGCACGTCGTCAAGAGTTCACAACCTATCAAGATGGCCAAACTGCCATGTTAATTCATGTGGTTCAAGGTGAACGTGATTTAGTTGAACATTGCCGCTCATTAGGTAGATTTGTACTCCATGGCATTCCGCCAATGACTGCAGGTCAAGCCCGTATTGAAGTCACTTTCCAAGTTGATGCTGATGGCTTACTTACTGTTTCTGCTCGTGAAGCAACTTCTGGTGTACAAGCTCATATCGATATCAAACCATCGTATGGTTTATCTGAGGCAGATACAGAACGCTTATTAATTGAAGGTTTCCAACATGCCGAAGAAGACAAAAATCTTCGTCACTTAAAAGAAACCAAAGTTGAAGCAGAGCGTGAACTTGAAGCTCTAGAGCAAGCCTTAAAAGTAGATGCTGATTTACTTGATGAAAAGCAACTTGCAGAACTCAATTCTTCAAAAGAATCATTAAAAGTTCAGCTCGAAGGTAGTGATATTCAAGCGATTGAGCATGCAGTTCAACAGCTTAAAGTACATAGTGACGCTTTTGCAGCATTACGAATGAACCGACATATTGACCATGCCTTAAAAGGCACAAAGCTCGACGATTGGTCAAAATCAAACTAAAAGGTATAGGTGATCAATATGCCACGTATTAAAGTACTTCCTCATGCTCAGATTTGCCCTGAAGGTGCAGAATTTGAGGTTGAACAAAATGCAAATCTTTGCCAAAGTTTGCTCAATAAAGGTATCAAAATTGAACACGCTTGTGATATGTCTTGTGCATGTACAACTTGCCACGTGATTGTTCGCAAAGGTTTTGATAGCTTAGAAGAGATGAACGATGTTGAAGCCGATCTTTTAGACCGTGCTTGGGGTTTAGAACCAGACTCACGTCTTTCATGTCAGGTGAAAGTTGTAGATGAAGATCTTGAAATTGAGATTCCGAAATACACAATTAACCACGCTTCGGAAAATCACTAATAAATAATAAAAAAAGCTGCTTAGGCAGCTTTTTTTATTTATATAAATTTATACCTGATCTTGTTCTTCATCGATATTTATAGGCTTAACTTCATCCTCAAGTCTAAGCTGAGCAACACCTTGAGTATTAACCAAAGTTTGTTGAACTTTAATGCGCTGAATCATTTTTTCAAGCACTTCAACCAACTCAGGGTATTCGTAGTTTTGTACTTCTTCTAAATTTAAAACTAAATGGAAACCTTTATATTCATAATCAAACCATTGTTGATGGTCTGATTTATTTCCTGTGTATTTTTCCATGACTTGCCATGTTTTTACTGCCCCTTGAATACCCTTTAAATAAATTGGGGTCTTAGGCGCACATAGAAAATCACTTTTGATTAATTGATAAGTATCATCAGAAATGAGTATTTCATCAATTTCAGCAGCATACTGTAAACGTGCCGCTAAATTTACGTCGCGACCTACAATCGTATAAGCCATACGATGGGTTGCACCATAATTCCCTACGTGGCAATAACCTGTACTAATACCCATACGGATATGTAAGGCTGAATATCCCATTTTCTTCCATCGTTCGCGCAATAACTTCATTTGCTGTCGCATAGCAATTGCCATTTCTACACACGATTTGGCATCTTGCTCAACTCCTTGTGAATTCGGATCTCCAAAAAAGATGAGGATTGCATCTCCCATAAATTTATCGACAGTCGCCTCATATTGCTTCGCAATTTCAGTCATATGACTTAAATAGTCATTAAGCAAGAAGGCCAAGTCATCTGGAATTAAGGTTTCTGACAATTCAGTAAAACCTTGAATATCAGAAAAGAAGACGGTCATTTTTTTACGTTTATATTCGATTTTTGCTTCAGCTTCACCACGCATAATCGACTGCCATAATTGCAATGGAGCATAGCGGCTTAACTGATTAGCAAAAGCGATATAACGCGTCATTTGGTCATAATAATGCTGGCGTTGCTGACTAATTTTTTTTACCCAGCGATGTTGGTAGTAATTTCCAATAGTGATAAACATCACTAAACCAAGTAGGGTAATTACCGTTAATTCTTGGCTTGTGGCTTCAAAATATGGATGAAAACCAAATAGAAAAAAAGTACTTAAATAAAAAATAATCGCACCAAGCAGACTCGTTAAACAAATCACTGCAAACGAAATACGACTATTAATTGCTGAGTAAAATAATGCAAAAAGTGCAATAAATGTAGGAACAAGATTGAGGTGTACGCCTGCTAGAGTAACCGCCACCACAATTGCATCTATCGCAAAGAAAACACTTTTTTGGGTTTTCTTATCAAATTGGTACTGTAACCAGTGCTCTAATTTAGAACTAACAAAAAGTAAAAAAAGAAAGAAAGGAGGAATATAGATTTGATAATTAGTATTTGGTGAGGTAAAGGCATAGATCACTAAAATCAATGACAGAATGGAATACCCCATCAAACGATGAAAATATGCAAACTGCTTAGGTTCCCGATCTATAAACCTCTCTAATTGCACCCTATCCTCCACATTTCAATGTAGCCACACTCACATGTGGCATGACATTGATTTAATCCATGCGCCAATCAAAAGGCATATCACCCTGACCACGTAAAGCAAGCATAAGGGTCTGACGCATGTGAGCTAAAACATCACTTGTGTATGGTACAGCTGGTGTACCCCACACTGGTTTAGGCCAAGCTACGTCATTTTGATAGCGGACAACATGGTGGAAATGTAATTGAGGTACCATATTACCTAAAGCTGCAACATTCATTTTGTCAGCACGAAAAACGCGAGATAACTGGCTAGATAACCAGCTTGATTCACGTAAAAACTGTTCTTGGTCAGCTTGACTTAATTCGTATAATTCCGTGATTCCTGGTACACGAGGTACTAAAATCAACCAAGGAAATTGCATATCATTCATTAAACGACATGTTGAAAGCGGGAAATCGCCTACAAAAAAAGTATCTTGAGCAAGTTGTGGATGCAAACTAAACATATCTTTTATAAATGACAATAAACAATAATGGCTAATACTATCACATCAGTTTTGATGTGAATATTATTAGTAGTCCGTTTACTTACAAATAACAATGATTTTATGCACTTATTCATATCTCAAGGTATAAAAAAGTACATAAAATCCAATCACAACAAGACAAATGCCCTGATCAGTTATGGCTTATTCAAAAAACTGGACTCAGGCATGTAATTCACTCATCAATTTTTGTAGTAAATCATTGATAAATTGAATTCGTTTTTCATAGTCTTCAAGCTGCACCATCACTTTCAAGCGCTGTCCACCTTCCATACGATAATAGGTCGGGTTCTTTTGCATGAGTTGAATAATACTAATCGCCTGAACTGGAGTATCTGGTGAAAATTCAATGTTGCCGCCTTGAGTATTAATATCAATTTTTGTAATACCCAAATGCTCCGCTTTTAAGCGGATCTGATGCACGCTAAACAAGTGTTTAACTGATTGCGGTGGAACACCAAAACGGTCAATAAGCTCCATGCGAATATTATCCAGTTTTTCTTGAGTATCTGTATTACTAATACGTTTATAGAATAATAAACGTTGATGAACATCACCTAAGTAATCATCCGGAATAAGTGCGGGAATATGTAAGTTAATTTCTGCAGTTAACGACAATGGTGCATCGAAATTCGGTGTTTTACCCTGTTGAATTGCTTTAGTCGCTTTCTCAAGCATTTCCATATACAAGCTATATCCGATCGCCTGCATTGAACCGCTTTGTTGCTCACCCAACAATTCACCAGCACCACGAATTTCTAAATCTTCCGTAGCGAGCATAAAGCCTGCGCCTAATGTAGAAGCTCGTTGAATTGCATCAAGACGTTTTTCAGCATCACCTTTCAAGTGCTTGATTGAAGGCACCAATAAGTAAGCATAAGCTTGGTGATGTGAACGACCTACACGTCCACGCAACTGGTGCAATTGTGCTAAGCCAAGCTTATCTGCACGTTCAATTAAAATTGTATTGGCATTTGGAACATCAATACCCGTTTCAATAATGGTTGAACACACCAGCACATTATATTCTTTGTGGTAGAACTGCTGCATAACTTGCTCAAGTTCACGTTCACGCATTTGTCCATGTGCTACCGCCACGCGTGCTTCTGGCACAAGCATACGAATATTTTCAGCCGCTCGCTCAATGGTATCTACTTCATTATGCAAGAAGTAAACTTGTCCACCACGTAATAACTCACGCAAAATCGCCTCTTTGATTGAAGCATCTGTATGTTCTTGAACAAACGTTTTTACTGCTAAACGACGTGCTGGTGGAGTGGCAATGATCGATAAATCACGCATTCCCGAAAAAGCCATATTAAGCGTACGAGGAATTGGAGTTGCGGTAAGGGTCAACATATCAACATCAGCACGCAAAGCCTTAATTCGCTCTTTGTCACGTACGCCAAAGCGATGTTCCTCATCCACGACCATTAAGCCTAGATCTTTAAACTGAACATTCTCTTGTAATAACTTGTGTGTGCCTACCACAATATCGACTTTACCATCCGCCAAGTCTTCAATATTTTTTAAATGAGTTTTGTTTGAACCAAATCGTGATAACACTTCAATACGAACAGGCCAATCAGCAAAACGATCTTTAAAAGACTCATAATGCTGTTGGGCAAGTAACGTGGTAGGAACTAAAACTGCAACTTGTTTACCATTTTGTACTGCAACAAAAGCTGCACGCATGGCCACTTCGGTTTTACCAAAACCTACATCACCACACACCAATCTATCCATTGGTTTTGCTTGCTGCATATCATATAGTGTGGCTTCAATTGCATTGGCCTGATCAAGTGTTTCTTCATACGCAAAGCCACTTGCAAATTGCATATAAAGCGACTGATCCAATTCAAAAGCAAAACCAGGTTTTGACTGACGACGTGCCTGAATATGCAAAAGCTCGGCTGCAACATCATGAATTTGCTCTAATGCTTTACGTTTTGCTTTACTCCAAGCATCAGTACCAATTTTATGTAACGGTGCTAAATCTGGGTCGCCGCCACTATAACGGCTAATTAGATGTAAGTTGGTTACTGGAACATAAACTTTGGCATCTTCAGCATAATCTAGCTGTAAGAACTCATAGTCTTGACCTTCGATAGCAAGTGTAATTAAGCCAGCATAACGTCCCACACCATGATCAATATGTACGACAGGAGCACCAATACTTAGCTCAGTTAAGCTTCGAATTAGAAACTCTTCAGAAACTTCCTGTTGACGCTTACGACGACGCTGTACAACTCGGTGTTCATAAAGCTGATTTTCTGAAATAACTGTTAATTGATCAGTTATAAGTAAACCACGGTCTAAAGGTGCATTGGTAATCGCAATTGCAAATTGACTGGTTTTGAATTGCTCAAAATTCTCTACATTTGGAATTTCACCCAAACTTGAACGCAATGCATCTTTTAAACTTTCTCGGCGTCCTGCACTTTCTGCAACCAATAGAACAGGATGGTTTGCTTCATCAATATATTTTTTTACAGCTGCAAATGGTTTCTCTTTTTTTGGATCGACCGGTAATTTAGGGGGTTGCTCAGTTTTAAGGTTAAGTGCACCAGCTTTTTCTTCAATAGTTTCTGCACTTACAAGCATGCGCGGAAACTGATTTAAAGCACTCAGCAAATTATTTGGAGAAATAAATAACTCTTCAGGAGCAAGAATAGGTTGATCAATATTATGACGTCGATCTTCATAACGACGCATAACTTCTTTCCAGAAGTTAGTTAAATCGGTATCAACATCACTAGTTGTAATTACAATGCAATTCTTTGGCAAGTACGTTGTAAACATACTTTGCGATTGCATTTGTTCTTTATCAAAAAATAATGGTAAATAAAATTCAATTCCGGGAGATGCTATACCATCTAAAACATCTTGATAAATTGGATTTTTCTTAGGGTTTGCTGTCGGGAAAAACTCAGAATAACGATCTCTAAAAACTGACCGTGCTTCTTTTAATGGAAACTCTTTAGCGGGTAGAACAGTAAAACTTTTTAACGTTGTGGTTGTTCTCTGGGTTTCAGGGTCAAAGAATTTTAACGAATCAATTTCGTTATCAAATAGATCTATTCGGATAGGAGCTTCTTGCCCAGATGCAAAAATATCCATAATACTACCGCGTACCGCAAATTCTCCATGATCATAAACTGTATCTACCAAATGGTAGCCAGCCTGAACCAATCTTAGTTTTTGCTGTTCTAAATCAAATTTTTGCCCCACTCTTATATCAAAGTGCTTACCCAAAACCCATGAGTAAGGCGCAACCCGTTGAGCCAAAGTACTTGCTGAAATGAGTAATACGCCTTGCTGCGGCATATTCGATAAAATCGCAAGACGTTCCGAGACAATATCCTGATGCGGAGATAACCTATCGTAAGGCAAAATTTCCCAATCGGGAAAAATTGTCGGTTTTATTCCATAAAACTCAAGTTCACTTTCTAATTGAGCAACATGTTGGTTATTTCGAGCGACTAAAACTAATAAAGAAGAATGCTGATTTACAATTTCTTTAAGCAATAAAGCTGCTGATGAACCTAATAACGACCCCACCCAACGCTTTTCACCGGCCTTGAGCTGTTGCAAATTCAATTGAGAGATTTCTTGTTGAAACATGTATATGGCTTTTATGAGCTAAAAAGGTATGAGGTTAATAGTAGCATGATGTTTTTATTGAATTGAGTTATTTTTCTGAAATCAAGCTACTACTTTAAGATACTTTTTTATAGTTCTTAAACAAATGTTTGAACTTATTTATCACGTAGAAACATCACATAATATTGGTTCAATATTTGTATGATTGCTTTAAGTTCAAGCAACTTTTCTTGAGTATTACCTAACCTTTCGATATAGCGTTGATTTGCAATTTCTAAATCAATTTTTTCATTAATTTGTGGTGTGATTTGGAATAACTTACGTAAATCATCAAAGTTCTGTAATTTACGATTTGAAAAATATTCAAGGTGCTCTGACCACTTTTCATTAATCACGACATCTTTAATAACCGGACCACGCTCTGAATCAAAACTGAGCTGATTCTCCTGTAAATATAATTGCTCTGGTGACTCTTTCGAGTCTTGAAAAAGCTGGCTTAACTTTTTGAACATTTCATCACATCTTATTAGTTTCAATTTATATAGTAGAGGTAATCTACTCACCTCTACCATCTAAGTTTATTTTTTAATGCCTACTCGCCACCCAAGTCATCTAGAAAATCTACTGTCGGGACGAAAAATAAAGTACCTGTTTGGGCAGTGCTAAAGTCAAGTAAGCGGTCAAGATGACCTTGCTCATTTCCTAAGAACATATTTTCAAGCATTTGACGGGTTGTACTAAATTTACGCGAGTATCCAATAAAGAAAGTCCCATATTCATTTTTTGAAGGGTTAGAAAAAGGCATATTGGCACGCATAATTTTTAGCTCATTACCTTCTGCATCATGCGCTTTACTTACCACATTATGAGCTGTTAAAGGCTTTTCATCATCACCGAGTTCAATATCATTAAACTTCTTACGACCAATTACTTTTTCTTGTTCTTCATCACTTAAAGCACGCCATTTTTCCATATCATGGGTATATTTTTGAATAAATGCATAACTTCCCCCAATGAATTCGGGATCTTCGCTGCCCACTAGAGCCCACTGCGCTGCAATTACAGGTTCAGGATTTTCTGTTCCATCTACAAAGCCGATAATTGCACGACCATCGAAATAACGGAAACCATGTACTTCATCAATTGGATAAGTCACTTTACCCAACTGTTCATTGATAATACTTCCCAATTCATAGCAGAGAGCTTGTCGATCAGCACGAATATGAAAGAATAAATCACCTGGTGTTGAAACGGCTGTGTACTTTGGGCCTTTGATTTCTTGGAATGTTTCTAATTCTTGAGGCTTTGATTGTTCTGGAAATAAGATATCCCACGCATTTGAGCTAAAACCGAACGTGGCATTAAATTTACTTTCTGGATAACGATTAGACAAACTTCTGGTTAACGCTGAAAAATTAGCTGCAAAATCTTTTACTTTTTCTACAACAGAATCACCTTGAGCTAATCCTAATACAATAAATAATGCATTTTCTCCAGGATGACTCGTTACAGGTTGAATTCTCATACATTCCATAAAACAGGCCTTATTTTGGTAATTTACGGTAGTAATTTAGCATATTCATGTTTTTATCGTACGATTTCTTATGGTTCTTAGCTATTAAAAAAGAGATTGAACGATCCCAATCTCTTGTAATTTTTCTAAGTTATATTTAGCCACCATATTGTTGTTTTAAGTATTTTACAATTTGGGCAGATTCAAACATTTTAACGCCTGTATTTGGATCAACTAAATAAGGCACCTGCATTTTTCCTTGCATAATCTGCAACGATTTTTCTCGTTTACCACCCTTTAAGGGCACATATTTTCCCGGTTTTAAGCGAAGAATAGCAGGCCCCATATCTTGCCACCTTTCTTTAGCCACATTATGCAAAATATAAGGAATTTCAAGTTCGCATAGTACATTTCTTACTCTCTTGAATATGGGCTTGCTTCAAAACTCCATAATTCAAGTTTATGTTCAGGTGCGGTCCGATTTACTATTTTTTTATCAATCCAGACTCCACGAGCACCATTTAATAAGGTTCCAGCAAATGCAACATATGGTTTTTCAGGATAATTTGAAAATTTCTGAGGCGTTTGCCCTGTCTTACCATAATGTTTAAATAAATGATGAATAATATCTTGTGATTCGTATAGTTTATCGCCTGTATTTTCATCAATTAAAAATGGAAACTGCAATTTACCGCCTATTTCTTTTACAACTGAACGATATCTTGTTCCCCCTTTGGGACATGGGTAAATTTCCACATCCAAATTTAAAAGTGTAATCACTTCACGAACACGCCGACAAAATGGTGAACCTTCAAACTCATAAAGTTTTAGAGCTTTAACAGGCTGATTAGGAAATGCTGTACCTGTAACCCCTCTACCACCTTGAGCAATTGCAGATGCTACTGCTTGCAGCACTTTAATTTGATGATTCACCATTACACGTTCCTTTATATTGTGGAGCTAAACTAATTTTTCCTTAGCAATCACAATTCCATTGTTATCTGCATAAATAAAATCGCCAGATTGAATTGTGACTCCACCAAAATACAAAGGAATATCTACTTCACCAATGCCCTTACGATTACTTTTTTGTGGAATTGCAGCCAATGCATGTACCCCTAAATCCAGAGTCGCAAGTGCATCAACATCACGTACACAGCCATAAATAACCACACCATTCCAGTTATTTTTAACTGCTGATTCAGCAATCATATCTCCCATAAGTGCGCAGCGCATTGAAGCACCACCATCTACAACTAATACCCTCCCTGTACCATCTGTAGCCAATAATTCTTTTACACGCGAGTTATCTTCAAAACACTTTACAGTCACAACTTGTCCACCAAAAGTTTGACGTGCACCGTAACTTTTAAAGAACTTACCGTCCATTGAGGGCGTGACCACTTGTAAATCTTTTTCCGGGTTATCATCCAATAAATCACATGTCACAAATGGTACTGTTGACACTTTTATTCTCCTTATCGAGTTTGTTGTATGCTGAGATTATCATATCGTTTAAATGCTTCAATTTGCGTTAGCGCCGCTACAACCATGGTATGAGCCAATTGCTCTGCTGTAACAGGTTTATATTTGAATGGTTTATTCCATTTACTTTCAATGAATTTAAAAAGACTTTGTCCTAAATCTTCCATAAAACGCACATCGCTACGTTTACCAATTAATAAAGATGGCCTGAAAATAGATAATTTTTCGATGCCTAAACTCTGAATATAGTCTTCTAATTGTCCTTTAACCTTATTGTAGAAAATTGGTGAATTAGCATTTGCCCCAAGTGCACTTACAATTAAAAAATGGATATGTTTATCTTGGATCAAGTCTGCAAAATGAGCATTTATCTCATAATCCACCGCATAAAAGCCTTGTTTTGAACCTGCTATTTTTAAAGTTGTACCTAAACAGCTAAATGCGTGAGTATGATCATTTACGTCTTCATCGTTGAGCAATAAAAAATCTTCAATTACTAACTGAGTAACTTTTTTATATGTATTAAGTAGTTGTGATTCTTTTCTAACAACAACTGTAATCGCTTCAAATTCCGGTGTTTGTTCAAGCTCTTCAACTAGAGCTAATCCAACGAGTCCTGTAGCACCTACTACAATTGCTTTTTTCGTGCTTATAGTCATTTTTTATCCAACCTTCTTTAAGTTTGTATCAAATTTAACCTTTTCTTACGGTTTTAGCAGCCCCTAAAACGGCTTAAAATGCTCTCAAGGCTTGACTTCACGGTATTGATTCATCACAATATGGCACTTGTTTACGGGCTGGTGATGGTTACACCAGTTTACTGGATTGACCACAGCCCGCCCAGACCAACTTATTTTCAAGGAGTGCAAGAGTGGCAAACTCTGCTCAAGCTAAAAAACGTGCGCGCCAAAACGTTAAAGCGCGTAAACACAACGCAAGCTTGCGTTCTATGGTTCGTACTTACATCAAACGTACTTTAAGTGCAATCGCTGGTGGTGATTATGCTGTTGCTACAGAAGCTTACAAAAAAGCTGTTCCTGTAATCGACCGCATGGCTGATAAAGGCATCATCCACAAAAATAAAGCTGCTCGTCATAAGAGCCGTTTAAATGCTCAAGTTAAAGCTTTAGCTAACTAATTGAAGCATGTAAAAAAAGCCCAACAGGGCTTTTTTTATTACCTATAATTTTATAATTACTCTACTTTATGAAATTTAGAGACATCTAACTCGTAAGCTTCGCCTCGCCAAATCCATTTCAATTTACAATTTGGAAATTCATCCCCTTCAAACCACACAAACAGGCCTTCCATCATTTCTGGCCAATCTGCTTTTTGTATTTGATTGTTGCCTGAAATTACAGCAACTATGGCAGCAATAATTGTGTCATGACTAACAGCTAAACTCAGCCCACTTTTTGTTTTAGGATGAGTCTGATAAATAAGTTCCAACACATCTAAAACCCCAGTAATGGGATGTTTCATACCAGGTAATGCATTGTTCACAAAACTATTAATAAAGCCTAAAGCACCTTGTTTACGAAAATATGGTGCAGCCTGTTGAATATCGAGTACAAAGCTCCCCGGTTCTACCAGTAAGCCTTGTTCAACAATTTCAATTGTATGTGTATTCGGTTCAGGGCTTACCCCATCTGCACCTTCAATCATAAGTGCAGCAGTATCTACACAACGTTGAATTGGACTAGAAATACAGTGTTGAATTACACGATCCGTATTTTTGATTAAATAGCTACCCCATTCCTGTGCAAGCTCACGTCCTTGAGGTGTAAGTTGAAGGTCATATCCTGCCAAGCCTTGCCCATCTACCAGCTCTCTTAAGGAGTGACGTGTAAAAAGGGTTACAGGAGTTGAAGCATCAGGCAATAAATCAATTGCTTCAAACATGCTTTTAGGCAATAAATCGAGTGCCATTTTTATCGTGTCATCTTTTCTCAATATTTTGCCACTATAGCATGTCTGCAATAACTCTCAATCCAAAACACCCGATTGAGCCAAAGCTTCAAATGCTATTTTTTTGCTTTCCTGATCACGAAATGCGATAAAGCCCCCGTTTAATACAGTATCACGTTGGTTATATTCAAATGGTTTACCTTTTAGTGTGAGCAAACCTCCACCTATACTTTCTAATAATCCCTGACCTGAGCTAGTATCCCATTCAGATGTAGGGTGAAATCTAGGGTAAATATCAATCTCGCCTTCTAACATCATGCAAAATTTATAAGCACTTCCCGCTTCACGTCGAATTACGGTACGGCTCTTTTCAATTGGCTCAATAAACTTCTGATACTTCGGGTTTTTACTACTATGACTTAAGCCAATTTGTACAGGCGCTTGTGTCGAATAAGATTCTTTTTGATATTGGTACCATTGTTGTTGGCTAAAGTTATATTTAAAAGGCAAATCACTTAAATAACCTAAATAAACAACTTGTTCACACGGTACAACAATTACAGAAAATACAGTTTCACGCCCCTCAATCAAACTCAAATTTATCGTGAACTCATCTCGTTCATGTATAAACTCTTTCGTACCATCAAGAGGATCTAGCATCCAACAAGAAGACCAATCGTGGCGAGCGCTATAGTCGCTTTCTTCGGATAAAACTGGTAACTCTGGTGTGATTTCTGCAAGATGTTTCAATAAAAATTGATTTACTTTTAAATCTGCTTGGGTCACAGGTGAATCATCATGTTTTTCTTGAATATTAAACTCATATCCAGCTGAATAATTCTGATATTCTTGTAATAAGATCTGACTAGCCTCTTCCAATATTGGTAGTAGCTGTTCAATTAAGACATCATTGGGGCGAGTTGTTGTTATAAACATAAATAAGCTCTATTTACTTTCCTTTTCATTATAAGTGAATTGTGACAAATTCAGTATTCACCAACAGTCTAGTATTCTTACAAAAAGCTCTTATCTTTAACTAAGAAGTCTTCTATTACCTTAAAAGCTGATTCTTTATATTTTTACTTATTAAACCACTTATTACTCAAGAGAAAGTAACGTTAAATTTTGTATAAAAAACATATTATAACTTATGAAAAATAAACAACTTAATGTAAAACCAACCATTTCCTTTTCACACATTTCTTGCTATGTTCAATAGCACAATAACAAAATGGAAGACTAAATATGACGCTATATGGATATCACTTTTCAACAATTGAAAATAACTGGGAAGACTTAACCCCATTAAATGAGTTTTTACAAACATTTGCTGATGATGATGGTGATGTCTCCCAAAGAGACAAAGAATCACTGAAAGAAATTATTGCTAAATCCGATACAGCTTTGGCTTTAGCTAAAGAAATGGGTTGGGACGGTAGCTATACGGGTTGCCCTTATTTATTCTGGTTACCAAGTAAGAATACACAATCATTTGAATATGGATTTGTTTTTAAACAAACCTCAGATAATTCGACTTTTGTGATTTCACCAATTGAATTGGCTTATCTGGCCCAAGATGAGCAGGTAGAAACTTTAAGTAAAAATATTGACTAAATAACAAAGGTTATTGACTTAAAAATTAAGCCAATAACCTGACTCTACTGTTGTTATTCAAACATACTTAATTGAGGCGTGGGCTTTATAATCTTCTCTTTGGGAACGTGTAAACATTCAAATTCCTCAACAGGAAAACCTTCAATAAAGCTTGAAATATCTGGTGTTTCTAAACTTAACCATTCTTCTAGACGGTCATGCGGAATCACAATGACTGATCGTTTGACATCGCCCGGTTCATGAAAATCTTTCATCATGGGATGATCTATCGCATCCATAGTTAACATACTTGCAGAACGGATAATGGTTTCATTCATTTTGCAAATTTCATAAATTGCGGCAATGAAAAAAGCCTGTCCATCTTTACGGCGGACGCCCCATCGCTCAGGTTTATCATTTATATATTTACTCTCATAAAACTCCGTCACGGGTATTACACCAAACTTACATTTAAGAGCGGCTTCTTGAAAACTCGGTTTTTGGAAAATCGTTTCATGACGGGCGTTATAAGTATGTTTTGCTATATTTGTATCTTCGGCCCATTTAGGAACCAAACCGAACATGACTTCACGCCACTCAAAACCTTGCGGTGATTTGAATAATAGCGGCATTGTCCCACCCGGATAAACCTCATCGGCATAGCTAAAGCCGACCACAGGCAACTGAAGTTGCTGCAATTGGGCAAGAGTTAAAGGTTTAAAGTTGGCACACATAGCAAGAATAAAATACTGTACTTTTACATCTCTTATTTTATAAGTATTTATTCTATAAACCAAATAAAAAGGCACTCGAAAGTGCCTTTAACGACATAACTTTACGCTTAGGAAATGTGCTGAATTCCTTGCGGAATGGCCTGTAATAGTCGTTTAGTGTAGTCATGTTGCGGATGCGCATAGAGCTCATCTGAGTTAGCGATTTCAACAACTTCACCATGATTCATGACCATGACCTGATCAGAAATATATTTCACAACCGATAAGTCATGTGAAATAAAAATATAACTAAGGCCAAACTCATCTTGTAAGTCTTGTAATAAGTTAAGTACTTGTGCCTGAACCGACACATCTAGTGCCGAAACAGATTCATCACAAATTAGAATTTCAGGCTTTAGCGTTAAACAACGTGCAATCGCAATACGTTGGCGTTGACCACCCGAGAACTCATGCGGATATCGATAATAAGCTTGTTCAGGTAAATTCACTCGCTCAAGTAAACCAAGTGCAATTTGCTTACGTTCCGCATCATCTTTACCAATGCCATGAATTTGCATAGGTTCTAATAAAATCTGCCCAATGGTAAAGCGTGGATTTAGCGAAGCATATGGATTTTGGAAAATGATTTGGATCTTCCTTTGATATTTGGCAAACTCTTTTTCAGTTAAAGACAGAATATCTTTACCTTCAATTAAAGCCTGCCCCCCAGATGCTTCATGTAAACGCATAAGCAACAAGCCCACAGTGGTTTTACCTGAGCCAGACTCTCCCACTAAACCAAGCGTTTTACCTTTAGCAAGTTTAAAAGAAACGCCTTTTACCGCCTGAAATTCTTCTTTGCCAAATAACCCCTTACGGCTATAAAAGCTTTTTTTCAAATCTTTTACTTCTAAAATAATTTGCTCATCGCCATTTAAACCACGTTTACGCTGTGGAATTTCTGAAACATCAAAACTTTGCTCTACCAATATATTGTCTTCTTGACGCATAAAATCGCTGGTCACAGGCAAACGATAAGGTCGCTGTGATATTTGAGGACGACAATAGAGCAATGCTCGGGTATATACATCTTTAGGTTGCTCTAGAACTTGTTCTGCAAGTCCCTGCTCTCTAATTTCACCATGACGCATCACAATGACTTGATCTGCAATTTCACCCACTAAAGCCAAATCATGCGTAATAAAAAGCATCGACATTTGACGGCGCTGGCGCAACGATTCGAGTAAATCAATAATTTGTTTTTGAATGGTGACATCAAGTGCCGTAGTCGGTTCATCGGCTATCAGTAGCTTAGGTTCACAAGCAATCGCCATTGCAATCATGACACGTTGCTGTTGACCACCAGACAGTTGGTTAGGATAAGCATCAATCTTAGTTTCCGGTGAAGGTATCCCGACCTCTTTGAGTAACTCTAAAACACGTTGACGGGCGTGTTTACGACTCATACCCATGTGTAAACACAACACTTCTGCGATTTGATTACCTACCGTAAAAACGGGATTTAATGATGACATCGGTTCTTGAAAAATCATGGCAATATCTTTACCACAGATTTTTCGCATATCTTTACGGGATAAGCTGAGTAAATCTTGACCTTCAAAAACAATCTTACTTTTTTCATCAATTTTACTTTGGCCTACAGGTAGTAAACCCATGATTGCCAAAGAAGTAACCGATTTACCACTACCTGACTCACCAACTAAAGCAACAGTCGTATTTGCTGGAATATCAAAGGAGATTCCTTTAACAGTTTCGATATACTGCTTGTCTTCACCTTTAAAACTTACACGTAAGTTTTCAATGTGAAGTAATGGGACATTTTTTTGTTGTTCTGACATTAGCGTTTCCTCTTATTTTAGTTTTGGATCTAATGCATCACGCAGTGCATCAGTAAACATTGAAAATGCCGTAACCAAAACAGCCATTGCTACCGAGGCTGCAACAAGCTGCCACCATTTTCCTAAAAGAAGTTCACTTTGAGCTTCATTTAACATACTGCCCCAAGACACTACCCCTACAGGAACACCGAAGCCCAAGAAACTTAAAATAACTTCCGATTTAATAAAGGAAACCACCAAAATCGACATTTGAACCAAAGCGATATGGCTGACATTAGGAAAAATATGAATAAACATACGGCGAAAATGGCCAACACCAATTGCCTTGGCCGCCAGAACATATTCACGTGAGGTATGTTTCATATACTCCGCACGAATTAAACGGTAAACACCAGTCCAACCCGTTAAACCTAAAATCAAAACAATAGATAAAATGCCCTTTTGTTGCAGTACGGCAGCTATCGCAAGAACTAATAATAAATATGGAATGGAAGTAAAAATGTTATAAAACCAGTTAAGGATGTCATCTACCCAACCACCAAAGTAGCCTGAAATTGCCCCTAATAATGTGCCTAAGGTCACTGCGAGTAATGCAGAAACTAGCCCTACAATAATTGAAGTTTCAGCACCTTTAATGGTTTTTTTAAGAACATCTTGTCCCCATTTGTCGGCCCCAAATATAAGAGTACTTTTTAGTTCACTTTGCTGATCGAGTAAGTGTCCACCTAGTTGCTGATCAATTGCTTTCATATCATCAGCTAGCGGGTCAACTACACCATAATAATCAATTGCACTTCCAGAGGTCTTTTCTTGTTTAATTTCAGCCTTGAGTTGGTGAATGACATCTTTTAAAGGATCGACTGGATTTTCCGGTAACTCTTCATCTACAGCAGCTGTCTTTTGCAAAGCTTCATTTGTTTTATCTGCACCAATAAATGTAGGAGGTGCATAACTGACAGCAACTTCTTTATTCCAGTCTGATGCAATCACGCCAGTAAATGATAGTAGCAATACGACCAGATAGAACAGCACAACAATGAGCGATGCAATTGCAATTTTGTCAGCCCGAAGACGGCGCATTGCAAGGCGCCATAAACCCGCTGAAGCTGGAGCTGTCTGGGTTTGTAATTTTCTTTTTGTTAGAACACTTAGCATAACCCACCTACTTCAACTGTACACGTGGATCAACCACTTTGTAGACCAAATCGGCAATCAAGTTAAATATCATGGTTGCAGCTGCGATATACACTGTAATTGCTTTAATCACAGGAAAATCACTTCGCTCAACCGCGATAATTACTTCTCGACCAATACCGGGAATACCAAAAAAACGTTCAATTAAAAATGCACCTATGAGCAATGCAGGCAAAGTCGCCATCACATCGGTAATAATAGGAATTGAGGCATTACGTAAAACATGCACACCTAAAATTCGGCTTTCCCCTACACCTTTAGCCCGTGCCGTTCTAACATAATCTTGGTTAATCTCATCAAGCACAAAACTACGGTATAAACGTAAAGTAGGTGCAATACTCACCACCAACATAATTAAAATTGGAAGCAAGGCAAACTTAAATAAATTATCGGTAAAGTTATCGCTCCAGCCCTGCACTGGAAACCAACTTAACTGATAAGCCAAAACATATTGAAAAACAATAATATAAACCAAGATACTGATCGACATACCAATAGTACATAACATCATGACCATACGATCTGTTAAAGAACCACGTACTGCCGATACAGCTAGAGCCAAGACAATTGAAATAACGGTTTGTAAAATAGTGAGTGGAATTAGGAGCGTTAATGAAGGCCCCAAGCGAGTTAAAATAATTTGTGAAACTGGCTCGCCAGTACTCCAACTTGCGCCATAGTCAAAAGTAAGAATCTGCTTAATAAAAATCCAGAGCTGAACGTAATAAGGCTGATCGACACCTAGTTGCTTACGAATGTTTTCAATCTGCTCAGGATTAGACATCTTACCTGCCAGAATATAGGCCGGATCTCCACCGACCCAGTTAAAAAGAATAAAGATAAACAGTACTACTCCCAACATGGTTGGAATCATCTGCCATAACCGCCGAATAACATATGCCAGCATAGTGATAATTCCTTATTTAACCCGTTGTCCGGTAATTTCGTTAAAGAATGCTTTATTGTCAGGATCACGACCAAGGAAATCTTTAACCAATTCAGCTGCCGGTTTTTGGCTACCTTGCGATAAAATAGTCTGGCGATAACGTTGTCCTACTTGTGGGTTATTTAAGTTGTCACCATAAGCAGAAAGCATGTCTAAAGCTAAAACCTCAGACCACATATAACCGTAGTAACCTGCTTGATAACCACCCATCAAGTGTCCAAACTGACCAGGAAACTCTGTTGTTGGGACATATCCCAAAGCTGTAGCTGCTTCCATTTTTTGCCAAGTTTCTAAAGGTTTTACTTTTAAGGCATCAGCCGTATGAAGCGCCATATCGTACTGTGCATAAAGCGTTTGACGTGCGTAACGTAAACCGCGCCCATAGTTATGTACTGCTTTTAAACGGGCAATTAATTCATCATCAACTCGTGGGCATGCCGGGTCACAATAATCGGCCACTTTAGATAAGGTTTCTTTACGGCGTGCCCACTCTTCATACATTTGAGATGGTGCTTCTACAAAGTCACGCTCTACAGATGTTCCAGACTGGCTTGCATAACGGGGATTAGATAAAATGCCATGTAAGGCATGACCAAATTCATGCACAAAAGTTTCGAGCTCATCACTATTTAAACCTTTACGGTTAAAGTTTGTGACTAATGCTGAAACCGGTAAGCGGTTGGTTAAAGTGCTGCCACCATATACTCCCCAAACGGCAGCATGACCATATTTCCCTTCGCGAGGGAATTTATCCATATATAGGCCGCCTAGAAGTTTTCCTGTCTTTTTATCGACTACATCGTAATATTCAACTTCGCTCTGCCATGCTTTCACTTTGACAGGTTTAAAATCAATACCATAAAGATCAGATGAAATAGCAAATAACCATTTTTGTGCTGCTAAAGTCGGGAAATAATCACGAAGCTTTTCCTGATCAATTTGATATTTGCTCTTACGAAGTTTTTCACTCCAGTAAGCTTCACTCCAACGTGTTATCTCGGTTTTATCTAATGGTGTTTTTAAAGTTTGTGCTTTAAATGCACGGAGCTCTTCTACTTCTTTGCGCTCAAGTGGTGCTACCGTTTTTTGTACTTCTGCTAAGAATTGATTTACAGTTTCTGGCGTTTTTGCCATACGGTCTTTTAACGCCCAATCAGCATAACTTGCTTTGCCAAATAATTGCGCCAATTCATAACGCAAATCTATTGCCTGCTTGAGTAATTTTAAGTTTTGTTCAGTACCGCGTCGTGTAAATGCAATCTGGTATCTTTTTCTGGCATCATCATTATCTGCCAGTTCCATAAATGGACGATATTCCGGATACTCAAAACCTAATAAATAGTTTCCTTTGGCATTTTTCTTTAACCCTGAAATATAACTCTCTGGCAGACCTTTCATCTCTTCAGGTGTAAATTCAAGTTTTTCAGGGTTATCACGAATATTGCGGTTATATTCTTGCTCGAGTTTAGTCAATTCATCAAGAATCGCTTTCATTCTTGCGCGTTTTGCTGGTTCTAGCTGAACACCTGTGTCTTCAAACTGATCCAGAATATCCTGACGGTATTTCTGATCTATCGGATCAGTTGCTTTTGTATTTTTAATTACGTTATACAGTTTTGGGTTTTGGAATATATCAGTATGAAATTGATTAATTTTGATCTCACAATCTTCTGCTGCTTTACGTAATTTCGCATCTGGATCTACATTACTATATAAACCTATGGGTCCTGAAAAATCTTCAAGATGAGCAAAAATTTTATCCCACTTTGCTAATATTGGAGCTGCGGCAGCATCAGTTTTAACAGGTGTTTTTTCAAAGTTTGAAATCTCTTGCTGGATTTTTTTTAAATTAGAATCGCACCATGCTGGGAGTTGTTCTGCCTTAAGTAATGGTAAGGTTGCACGTGTGGTCTCTGCCGATGCAAACTGACTTATACCTATCGTCAACATACATAAACTAGTCATTTTCAGTGTGTTATTTTTCATCGTATCTCCAATTTTTTTCATTTAATGATTAGATTTCGTATTTGTATCAATATCGAAGTACATCCATTCAGCATGTAAAATCGGATGCTTCTTATATCCAATGATTCGTGGTTGAGCCAACATATTTCTATAACGTGCATACAAGACTTGCACTGGCATATAAACTTCTAATAAACGTGTCATTTTTCGATAAATCATGTCTCGTTCTGGGCCTGGCTTAACCTGTTGAGACTGACGGTATAATTGATCAAACTCCGGTATTGAACCGCAAGACCAGTTGGTCATATGGGTATTCGGACCATAAAAATTCTGCATAAAATTATCCCCATCCGGATAATCGGCTATCCATGCAGAGGAACCGAACATTCCGTCACACTGTTTTTGTGCCCGAATGAGGTCTGAAAAGAGCATTGGCTTGTACACCATCCGGATATTCAAACTGTCAAAGTTCTTTTTCCAAAGCTCAGCGCTTTGCTGACCAATACTGTCATTACGCGCCATATATTCAATGACCAGAGGCTTACCATTTGGTTGTGTACGCCATCCTGATGCATCTTTTTTGTAGTTATATTTATCTAATAATAAATTTGCTGCTTTAACCGAATATGGGATACTGCTTCTATATTGAGGTTCGGCCCCTACTACACCTGGTGGAACTGGGAAATGTAGACGCTCTGCATCACCGTTACGCACTAACTTAATTTCTTGATCTATTGAACGGGACATTGCAATTGCACGGCGTAAAGCGATTTTTTCTTTACTCATTCCACCAACTACAGGATTTTTAAGATTCCAATAGTTATAACTAATTTCTGGATCGACGATACGTGATAATTGCACACCCTCTTTTACAAGCTCGGGTCTTAATTTACCGTCTTTAATGGCTTTCGAGACTAATTGCCCTTCGAGCTGAATGATATCAACTTCACCACGCTGAAATGCTAACCATCTTGACTGGTTTTCCTCCATCACCTGAATATCAATTGTACCAATTTGAGGCATTTGTTTTCCCTTAAGATGCTTCACAATAGCTTGATCTTCAGGGGTACTGGCGACAAAATTCCAAGTAAAGCCACGATAATCAGGATTCGCTTTTAAAACTATGCGTGAAGCAGGCACCCATTTACTGAGCATATAAGGTCCTGTTCCTACTGGATGCCCCATAACAAAGCCAGCTTTATCTTTATATTTTTCGATAACTTCACGTGCTACAGCCCCTGTAGGGTCATGTGCCAGTAATAAAGGAAAGTTATAATCAGGTTTTATTAATCGAATAACCAAGGTGTACTTATCAGGGGTCTGCAAACCACTCACACTTTGATCATAATTAAATTTTCCTGTTTTATTAGCTGATTGTACTAACGCATCCATACCTTCAATTTTGTTTTCCAGCAACCAGCTATTTGGTGAACGTAAAGTTGGGTCCAATAACCGCTTAAAAGAGTATGCATAATCATAAGCCGTTAACTCTCTAGGTTTGCCTTTAAAAACAGGGTCTGGCGTAAAATAAATACCTTTTTTAATGTGAATAGTATAAGTCAGACCATCTGCACTCACTTCAGGCATAGCAGTTGCGATTTGAGGAATAAGCTTTGCTGGCCTTGCTAAATAGTCATAGGTATATAAAGTTTCAAATATCGAAGTAGTTACATGCGCCGAATATAAATCATGGATATACGCTGGGTCGAAACCTGTTTCAGCTGTCGGGAACGTATAATGTAAAATTTTATTCGGATCGGCTGGACTTTTGGCAAAAATAGTCGTGTTCCCCGTTAATGCCATTCCGGCAAATAATAGGCCTACACTACAGTGCTTGAGCTTTAGTCTTAAATTTTCAGTCATGATGATCTTTATCTAAAATTATTTTTTAACGGGGGTAATATCAAGATATTGCCAGCTTGTATTTATCATCGGGTGAGGTTTAAAACCCTGAACTTGTGGCCGTATCAACCAATTGCGAATTCGAGTTACATGAATGATCCAAGGATTGTCTGCTTCAATCTGGCGATTAAGCTTTTCATAATATGGTAGACGTTGTTGCGGTGGTAAATGAATGGCCTGAGTATAAAGAGCATCATATGTTTTAGACTGATAACAGGCATGGTTTCCCTGCCCAGCATTTGGTCCATATAGTAATTGTGCAAAATTATCTCCTTCGGGATAGTCAGCAATCCATGCCCCACTCCAGATCATATATTTACATTGTGTCGCGGCTTTTAAGTTATCTGCAAAATTACTTACTTTAAAGTCAGCACGAATGCCAATCGCATCTAAATTTTTTTTCCAGAGTTCGGAAAGAATAACTGCAGCTGAGCTATTTTCATTATTAATTTTTAAAACTAAAGGCTTGCCATTTGGTAAGGTCCGATAGCCATCAGCTCCTTTTTTATAACCATAATAATCAAGTAGTTTATTTGCTAACCGAGGATTATATCCTACGCTACTTTTATACTTTGGGTTATACCCGTTTACACCTTCAGGTATAAACATTTCTGCTCTAACTGCCTGACCTTTATATGCCTGTTTTATGCTTTCTTTTTGGTCATAGGCCAAAGTAATTGCGCGACGAAGTGCAATTTTTTCTGGACTAAAACCACCAATAACCGGATCACGCATATTCATCATGGTATAGGTCATTTCAGGTTCTTTATATGGAAAGTGTTTAATTCCTTTTTTTTGAAAAGAAGCTTTAAGTTGATTGCCATCTAACGCTTGAGGAACGGCATCTGCCGTAAGTTTGTCAAAATCTAATTGACCCGATTGAAAGGCTAACCATCTTGATTGTTGTTCTTCTATAATGCTCACTACAACTTTGCCAATTTGTGGCATTTTCTTTCCAGACATTTCTTTAACAAGCTGGTTATCCCACGGTGTTCCTGTTGACTTAAAATTCCAGACAAAACCACGATAATCAGGATTGGCAACCAACTCGACCTTACTTCTTGGAACATATTTACTTAACATATACGGTCCGGTACCCACTGGATGCATACCAATACGATCACCGTAATAGTCAACAACCTCTTTAGCAACGGCCCCAAAAGCAATATAAGCAAGAATATAAGGAAAATTATAGTCTTGGCGAGTTAACGTAAATTGGAGAGTATATCGATCAGTCGCTTTAAGCCCTGCAATTGGGGCGGCATAATCAAACTTTCCAGTTTTCTTTGCTTGAGCTACCACTGCATCGGCACCCAGCAATTTTCCATCCAGAAAAGAAACAGAAGGTGCTCGATTTTTAGGGTCTAAAATACGCTTAATTGAATAAATATAATCTTCGGCCACTAACTCACGGCGTTTGCCTTTAAAGGCAGGATCATCTGTAAAATAAATCCCTGGCTTAATTTTAAATATATAAACTTTACCGTCTTGCTCAACCTTAGGCATGCTTTCAGCCGTATAAGGAACTAATTGTAATGGACGAGCTAAATAATCATATTTGAGTAGTGGTTCAAAAATAGCTTCAGCAATACTAGCACTATAGAAATTGGTGGTTTTAACCATGTCAAAACCGTCATCTGGTGCTTCATAGGCAACATGCAAAATCTTGTTTGGTTGTGCTGGCGTAATTGCATAAGCACATGGAATTGAAGTAATAGCCAAACTTAAAATGGCGAGCTTAAAAAATTTTAATTTCAAGTTCATATCCACATAACTAATTTTTTTAAAAGATATTAACCTTTTGAGTAACATCTAAATCCGCATAAGAAAAGTTCTTTTTTCAGCAGATAGGCCTATTTGGGATTTGGAATTCACTTTCCTTTATCATCTTTTTATTTGATCAAATGGAAAAATAAATTCAAGTACCCAGAGTTTTGTAACTACTGAATATAAAGCGAATTTCATGCCATCTATTGGTATTCATAATAAAATATTTAAGATTATTCGAAATTCATATTTTTATTAGGTACTTAAATCCGTTTGAACTATATAAATAAAAGTTACTTTTTGCCAAATATTATATTTGTATATGTTAATCATTTAACATCTTAAATGCACAAAAAAAATACATTGATGATTTATTATGCATCATATTAATTCATTTATACCAAATAAAAAATATAAATTTAATTATTTGATATTTAAATAAAATTATGTGAAAAAATCTTACAGAAAATAGTATAACATTACATATAGTAAAGTTCTAAAACGATACATTTTTATTTATTAAGTATGTGAAGTGTCCATTAATGTATATTTTTTATACAAATAAATTTGAAACTTTTAGCCAATATAAAAAAATTTGCCAAACGGAAAATTTATTTTTCATCAAAACAAATAAAGACTCTGTCTTCAAACATAATAAAATCAATATTTATCAGTATTTTGCATAAACTAAAAAAAGAAAAATATATAGTTGGCACTTGCTTTGCTTAAAAGCATTACAGCAATATCGCTAACTACAACAAAAAGGGATCAAGTCCACGATGAAAAAAAAATACAATGTTCGATCTCAGGTAACCCCCAAGATCGGCAAGACAATACTTAAATTAAGTACCCTTAGTTTAAGCATGATGTGTCTTACCATGGCACAAGCAGCAGAAACTGAACAAACAAGTAATGATGACAAACCAGCAAAAGTTGTAAAAGTTGCCGTTACAGGCTCTTCAATCAAAGGGGTTGCTGCACAAAGTGCTTCACCAATTACCGTTGTAAAAGTTGATGAAATTTTAAAACAAGGGGTAACTTCAACTGAAGAAGCATTAGCTAAGATTAGTGCAAACCAATCAAACTTCGTAACTGCTAGCAACGTGGGCGCTAGTAAAACTGTGGGGTCAGCAGCAAACCTAAGAGCTTTAGGGGCAAACAAAACTCTTATTTTACTGAATGGTCGTAGATTAGCTGCCAATGCATACGATAGCGGAGTAACCAATTTAAATATTATTCCACTCGCTATGTTAGACCGTATTGAAGTTTTACGTGATGGTGCTTCTTCCATTTATGGAACAGATGCAATCGGTGGGGTTATCAACTTCATTACTAAAAAGCAGTTTACGGGTCTTAACTTAACTGCTGGGTATCAAAAACCAGAAGAAAAAGGTGGAGATCAACAAGACTACAGCATTTTCGGCGGTTTTGGTGACTTAGAGGAAAATGGCTATAACGTTTTTGGAGTTGTCGATTACCGAAAAGGCGATGATGTCATGGCCCAAGACCGTAAAGTCAGTCGACGTGGAGGCATATTACCTGAATTAGGTGTAAATAAAACCAGTAGTGGTTCATTCCCAGCCAATGTTCCAGGTTTAGGCAATCCTTATGCATCTATAGGTTGTAGCAATGACCCTCTAGTCAGCAGTCCTGATGGCAAAACTTGTAGATATAACAGCCAGGCTGTTATTGGAATTGTTCCAAAAACAGAAGATATTTCTGTAATGGGCCGTGCTACTTTTAAACTCAGCGATAATTTTAATGCAATTGCTGAATATTTATATGCAAGAAATGAGGTTACCACTTCAGTAGCACCAGATGTATTCTTTGATTTAACACTAGATCCTAGTAGTAAATATTATCCAGGAAATGGCATAACTCCTGCTCTTGCTGGTGCAACGGGCCCTATTGATCTTTATTTACGTTCACAAGCTGGTAATCGTATCAGTAATAGTATTAATCAGTCACATCGAATATTTGCCGGTATTGAAGGTGAAACTCATGGCTGGGATATCAATTCAGGTGTGACTTATGCGCATAGTAGTGCCTCTGATGCTATCTTGAGTGGCTATTTAAACTATGACAAAACTCAAGAAGCTTTAAACAATGGCACCTTAAATCCGTTCGGACCGCAAAATTCTGAAGATGCTGGTGTATGGGATCAACTAGGTGTGAAAGGCAAATATCTAAAAGCCAACTTAGATACTACAACTGTCGATTTCACTGCAAGTCGACCTATTTTCAAACTACCAGCAGGTGATGTCGGATTCGCCGTTGGGGCAAGCTATCGTTATGAAGATTGGACTTCAAAGGTAGTTGCAGATGTTGCTCGACTAGCTCCTAGTACAGGTACTGATCCAGACGAACCAGAAAACAAGGGCGATCGTAATATCAAATCGGTATTTACCGAATTTCACATTCCACTGCACAAAACTTTAGAAGCTCAAATTGCTGCTCGTTATGATGACTACAATGACTTTGGTGATACGTTCAATCCAAAATTTGCACTTCGTTGGGAGCCAATTAAACAGTTAATGTTCCGTACCACTTATAGTACTGGTTTCAGAGCTCCTACACTTTGGGAAGTTAATGGCCCGAACTCAGTAACGAATACAGGTGCGACATATGATGACCCAGCACTTTGTCCTGGAGGAGTTGTACAACCTGGTGGTAAACAAGAGCGCGACTGTAATATGCAGTTCAAACGCCAAAATGGTGGGAATAAGAGTTTAAATCCAGAAGAGTCTAAATCTTTTACAGCGGGCTTAGTATTTGAACCTGTGAAAAATTTAGCCTTCACTCTTGATTACTTTAATATAGAAGTGGATAAGCAAATTGCTACTCTATCCGAAGCGGCTATATTTGCAGATCCTGTGAAATATGCAGACAAATTTGTACGTAATGCTGACGGCTCACTAAATTATATTATTACTACACAACAAAATTTAGGCGGCATTAAAACATCTGGTTTTGATGTGGGCTTAAGTTGGGTTTCACCAATGACAGCCACAGGCCGATTTGGTTTCAATATTGATGGTACATATATCACTGACTACAAATATCAAGCAGAACCAGATGGTGACTGGAAAGGTGTTGCAGGGTCATATAGCGGTTTAGATTATCAATCGATTATTTTGCGCTGGAAACATACCGCAAACCTGAACTGGAACTACGAAAACTGGGCTTTAAACCTACAACAAAACTTCTCTCGTGGTTATCAAGATCAAAATGCAAATGATCAAAACCATAGAGTAAGTGACTATACAACCTACAATATTTCAGGAACTTACAAAGGATTTAAAAATCTAGAGTTAACAGCAGGTATTAAAAATATATTTGATGAAGATCCACCTGCTTCTAACGTAATTGATAACTTCCAAATGGGTTATGACCCACGTTACGCAGATCCTTTAGGACGTACTTACTTTGTACGAGGTACATATAAGTTCTAAATGGTTGTTCTGCAAATATAACTGTCAAAAGTTAGTTTGCAGAACAAATACTCATTCTTAGCCAAACAGTCATTTTAAAAAATTGTTTGTCTACAGTTTCAGGAGTAACTATGGGCATGACTTTTACAGACATAGAAAATAAATCTGCCAAACGCCTTATTGGTATTGCCGCAGTACTTTTTCTGCATCTTCTTGTTGCCTATATTCTGATGTCAGGTTTAGCAAACAATATTCAAAAACCAGCAGAAAAACCTGTGGAATTACAAATTATTCAGGATATTAAACCGCCTCCTCCACCAAAACCAGAGGAGCCAAAACCTAAGGAAAAACCACCGGAGCCGCCAAAAATGGTCGAAAAGGTTGCCAAGGTTCCTGAGCCGCCTAAACAGGTAGAAAAAGTAACGACACCGGTACAAAAAACTACTCCGGTAGCTCAACCGACTAAAGTCGCTACTCCGGCTCCTGCTGCACCTAATACTCCTTCTCCGAGCCCTGTTGCTGCACCCGCTCCAGTGGCGGCTGCTGCACCAGCACCTAAACCAACTGGCGTGACTCGTGGCGTTTCAGAAGGTTCCGCAGGTTGTGAAAAACCGGAATATCCTCGCGAAGCACTGATGAATGAAGAACAAGGTACGGTGCGTATACGTGTTTTAGTTGATACATCCGGCAAAGTTATTGATGCCAAAGTGAAAAAATCGAGTGGCAGTAAAACCTTAGACAAAGCGGCAACTAAAGCTTACAGCTTATGTACATTCAAACCAGCAATGAAAGATGGCGTGCCTCAGCAGGACTGGTATGAAATTGAATATCCATTCGTAATTGAATAAACAATTGAATTAGTAAGAAATTAAAAATATTGGAGATAACACGATGAAAAAATCAACTCAACCACTAGTACGTTTCGCTTCTGCAAGTTTAATCGCAGCATGCTCACTGCTCCCATTAAGTACAGTTTTTGCAGAAGAAACCAGTAATACTCCTGTTGCAACAGCAACTACTGAAGCGACTTCAAACGCAAGTACTCCTACTCCGCCTCCAAAGCCGGCAACGAGTGAAACTGTTAAGAACCCTTATGGTCTAGAAGCTCTTTGGCGTGAAGGTGATTTAGTTGCTAAATCTACCCTATTCATACTCGTACTTATGTCTATTGGTACGTGGTACATCATTGTCTCTAAATTCTTACAACAAGCAAAAGTAAAACGTCAAGGTAAAGAAGCAGAAAAAAGTTTTTGGGAAGCCACTTCTCTTGATAATGCCACTGATGGTTTGGAACAAAGTAGCGCATATCGTTTTATTGCGGAAAAAGGTATTAACTCAACTAAATCACACGGCGGTTCATTACTTGAACGCATTGACTTTAATACTTGGGTCAGCATTTCAATACAACGTGCGATTGAAAAAGTACAAAACCATTTAGGTGGAGGTTTAGCCTTTCTAGCAACTGTTGGATCTACTGCACCTTTCGTGGGTCTATTCGGAACAGTATGGGGAATCTATCACGCGTTAACTGCTATCGGGATTTCAGGTCAAGCATCGATTGATAAAGTAGCAGGACCAGTTGGTGAAGCACTTATTATGACTGCTATTGGTCTTGCAGTTGCAGTACCGGCTGTACTTGGTTACAACTGGTTGACTCGACGCAATAAAGCAGTAATGGAAAACGTCCGTTCATTTGGTTCAGATTTACATGCAGTTTTATTAAGCGGTGAAATTAATACTAATAATTCAGTTAACCGCAGCATTAAATAATAAGGAGCAAACATTATGGGTATGAGTGTTGGTTCTGAAGATGATGACGAAATGATTGGAACAATTAACACGACACCTTTGGTGGACGTCATGTTAGTTCTACTTATTATTTTTCTTATTACTATTCCGGTAGTTACTCATACAGTTCCGGTGAAACTACCAGAAGAAAAGAATACGCCGTATGCAACCACCCCTGAAAATATTCAACTCTCAGTCAATAAGAAAGGAGATATTTTCTGGAATGAAAGTTATGTACCAAATAAAGAAATTTTATTAGCGAAATTACAGGCTGTGGCGCAAAAAAGACCGCAGCCAGAGGTACATATTCGAGGAGATCAGCTTACCCATTTTGAAGCGATAGATCAGGTCATTAGTACGACCAAACAAGCTGGTATTGGCAAAATTGCCTTTGTTACTACACCTCCAGCCACCCCGTAATGATTTTAAGGAGAATTTTATGGGTATGAATGTCGGTTCAAATAATGATGACGATGTGATGTTGGAAGTCAACATGACACCGCTTATTGATGTCATGTTGGTACTCATTATTATGTTTATTATTACCATACCTGCACCAAACAACGCGATTAATATTAATTTGCCAAATGGCACACCGCCACCAACAAATGAAAAGCCACCTGAAGTGATTGATGTAAGAATTGATGCAACAGGCAAAGTATTTTGGAATAACCAAGCGGTTTCGGACCGAAAGGCACTAGAGACTTTATTTCAAGGTGTTGTTGCAAAAAAAGATCAAGACCAGATCAAACTCAAACCAGACCAGATGGCTGAATATAAAAATGTAGCGATGGTTATGGCTACAGCACAGCGTTTAGGTGTTACTAAAATTGGAATTGTAAGTAGCAACTAGTATTTCTTTTAATTTATATAGCTCCATTATCTCCAACGCTAACTTGAATTTTCAGTTAGCGTTTTTTTGAAGTATCCTCCACTTTAGACTCAGCAATAGAATATACATTTGGTGCAACATAGTCCTTTTGAGAATCATCTAATGATAATTTTGCGCATAGAAGCCAATTCTCACGATCGAGATTTTTTAAGTTAATCAAACTTGAAATCCTTTATTTATAAATTCACACCTTATCTGTAAGCACAAAATATACCGAAAATAAAAAAAGCCTCCGAAGAGGCTTTTTTTATAACAGGTTTAAATTAGTCACCTGTATAACCTTTTAATTTTAAGCGAGCAGCGTGTAGTAACGGTTCAGTATAACCTGAAGGCTGTTCACAACCTTTAAAGATAAGGTCTGAAGCTGCTTGGAAAGCAATATTCGTTTCAAAGTTAGCTGCCATTGGTTTATACAATGGGTCATTCGCATTTTGCTCATCAACAATTTTTGCCATGCGTTTAAGCACTTCTTCAACTTGTTCACGAGTCACAATACCGTGACGTAACCAGTTCGCAACGTGTTGAGAAGAAATACGTAATGTTGCACGGTCTTCCATTAAACCCACGTTGTTAATATCAGGAACTTTTGAACAACCTACACCTAAGTCAACCCAACGAACAACATAACCTAAAATACCTTGGCAGTTATTTTCAAGCTCATTATTGATCTCTTCTGCTGACCAGTTTGTATCAGGTGCAAATGGAGGTGTTAACAAGTCGTCTAATGACAACATTTCTTCAGCTTTTAGCTGATCTTGACGTGCTTTTACATTTACTTGATGGTAATGCATCGCATGAAGTACAGCACCAGTTGGTGATGGAACCCAAGCACATGAAGCACCAGCATTTGGATGAGCAGCTTTAGTTGCCAACATATCTTTCATGCTGTCTGGTTTTGGCCACATACCTTTACCAATTTGAGCTTTACCTTGTAAACCACATTTCAAGCCAATTGCAACGTTACGGTTTTCGTAAGCAGCAATCCATTTTTGTGTTTTAACAGCTTCTTTACGAACAACTGGTGCAGCTTCCATAGAAGTATGGATTTCATCACCTGTACGGTCCATGAAACCAGTATTGATAAAGATAGTGCGATCTTTAGCAGCAGCAATACAGTTTTTCAAGTTTACAGATGTACGGCGTTCTTCATCCATAATACCGATTTTTAGAGACTTCGCTGGTAAACCTAGTGCTTGCTCAGCACGTTCAAATAACTCTACAGCAAATGCAACTTCTTCAGGACCATGCATTTTTGGTTTAACAATATACATAGACCCTTTACGAGAGTTTTTATTTTCGTTCGTACTACGGATATCAGCAACTGATAACAATGGAGTTACCAATGCATCCATAATACCTTCGTAAATTTCTTCACCATCTACTAAAATCGCTGGATTCGTCATTAAGTGACCTACGTTACGAAGTAACATAAGTGAACGACCATGAAGTTTTGTTGTTCCACCAATTAAGTTTTTAATCTCGCGGTCTTTGCTTAACGCACGAACAATTGTTTTACCATTCTTTTCGATAGATTCTTGAAGTGTACCCTTCATTAAACCTAACCAGTTACGGTAACCTTCAACTTTTTCTTCTGCATCTACAGCTGCAACTGAGTCTTCAAGATCTTGAATTGTTGTAACCGCCGCTTCGAGTGTTAAATCTTTAACACCTGCTAAATCAGTTTGACCAATTGGGCTATTCGCATCAATTTCAATAATGACATGCAAACCATTACTTAAAAGTACTACTTCTGAAGGATTTGCTTCTTCACCATTGAAACCAACGAACTGGGCTTCATGAGCTAAACCTGTTTTAGTACCATCTTTTAAAGTCACAACAAGTTTGTTTTGCTCAATTGCATATTTAGTTGCATCAGCATGTGAACCTTCTGCAAGTGGGAAAATTTCATTTAAGAAATTTTTAGCAAACTCAATCACTTTAGCGCCGCGCACAGGGTTATATCCTTTCCCTTTTTCAGCACCACCTTCTTCTGAAATTACGTCAAAGCCGTAAAGTGCATCATATAAAGAACCCCAACGTGCATTTGCTGCATTTAAGCAATAACGTGCATTACGTACAGGCACTACTAACTGTGGGCCTGCTAATAATGCAATCTCTTCGTCTACGTTTTCGGTTGTAATCTGGAAATCTTCAACTTCTGGTAATAAATATCCAATTTCAGTTAAAAACGCTTTATAAGCACCTAATTCAAATTTGTTATTACGGTGCCACTCATCAATTTTTGCTTGTAATTCATCACGCTTAGCCAATAATGCTTTATTTTTTGGGCTAAGATCGACAACAACTTGCTCAAAGTTCTTCCAGTAAGTTTCACTATCTAAACCAGAACCTGGTAAAGCTTCATTTTCGATAAAATCGTAAAGTTCTTTAGCAATCGCTAACTTGCCTTTTTGAATACGTGCAGTCATTGTCTTTCCTGAAGTTGCTACTTTTTATACCAAGAGAAACCTAGTATACCGATTTAAATTAAGCTGAATACTAATATCACATTCCTAAATAGTAAGCATTTTCTCTTGCAAAACTATTGACAAAGATAAATTTTTCTATATAGGAAAATATTAAAATTCTAACTAGGTTTCTCAACAATTTATTCAATATTGAAAGATACTGAAACTAGACTTTTTGTTAACAGACAAAAAATTTCACTATCTTATTTTTTCTAAAGCGTATTTAGTTATATCAAACTTTGCACAATGAAAAAGTATTATTTAGCTAAATTTATCTATTTTTGTTGTAAAAAAAAGCGCTCAATTTAGAGCACTTTTCCTATCTAATGCCTTAAGAAGTTTTAGTCGCATCAATATGACGATGCTCAGAATGCAAATACTCATCTGATTGCATTTCTAATAAACGGGAACGTGTACGCTCAATCTCAAAAGCCAATTTCTCACCTTGATAAATATCAATAATACTGTCTTGAGAAGTTAAGAGTAATTTCACACCACGATCATAAAACTCATCGACTAGATAAATAAAACGACGGGTACCTTCTGACAAGAAGTCAGTTAAGTGCGGCACATTGCTCACCAGAACTGTATTATAGATATTGGCAATTTCAATAAAGTCTGCAGGACTACGCGGCTTTAAACAAAGCTCAGAGAACTCACACCATAAAACATCTTCTGTGTGACCTAGTGTTTCAACAACACGGTTATTAATCACAATTGGTTCATGAGAATTTGTTTGCGTTTGAGTTAAAGCACTATAACGCTCTGCGATCCAGTTTTGAGCTTCATTGCCCAGTGGTGATTTAAACAATTGAGCTTGTTTTAAAACACGTAAACGGTAATCCACACCCGCGTCTACATTTAAAACGACACAGTTCTTTTTGACCATTTCAATTGTGGGAATAAAACGATCACGGTGAATCCCGTTTTTATATAAACCGTCTGGTGCAATATTTGAAGTTGCAATGAGTGTTACACCGCGAACAAATAACTTCTGGAATAAATCACTCAAAATCATTGCATCTGTTACGTTTGACACGAAAAACTCATCGAAACAAATAACAACAGCATCTTTATAAATTTGATCAGCCACGATATCAAGTGGATTACGTTGACCAGAAAGTTTATTTAATTCTTTATGTACATGTTGCATAAAGTGATGGAAATGCATACGTGTTTTACGGCGAAATGGCACAGACTCATAAAATTGGTCCATAAGCCAAGTTTTACCACGTCCTACACCACCCCACATATATACACCTTTTGGAGAGGTTTGACGGCGAAAACGACGAAAAGCTTTTTTAGAAGCTTTATAACGATTTAAAAGTTCTTTCCATACACGATCTAATTCTTGCACTGCCTGTGCTTGTGCTTCATCTGCCATGAACTGGCCTGAAGCCAATGCCTCAGCATAGCGCTCTGCTGGGGAAGAAGGAGTAAATGCAGTACTATGAGAAGATTTTAAATTTAACATATCATTTTATTTCAATTTTAACTTAAGAGAGTATAGCGAACATTTTGTCCGACCACATTAGCTTTTAGCATCAAGAGTTATGCTCAGTAAAACTCTTTTCCATATTGCCGAGGGCTCTGTCCAAACCATCTTTTAAACGCATGATTAAAAGCGGCAGGTTCAGAATAACCAAGTGCTTCTGCAATAACTTCAATTGAATACTCTTTATATTCCATAAGCTTAAGCGCCTTATTCTTGATAATCTGTTCACGAATTTGTTTATAACTCGTATTAAGCTGCTGCAATTGATGCCTTAATGTCCTTTCAGGCATTTTTAAAGCAAAAGCGGTTTCCGCCATGCTCGGGATAATTCCTTGTTGTAGCTCTAAATAATCTTGCACATATTGAATAATAGGTGGTATTAGATGATCTTGTTCATTTAATCGTTTAATTTCTTTAATACATTTAGCTTCATAGATACGATGAGTAATAATATCTGCTGAAGGAATTTTTATATCAAGTACATTCCTACTTAGGCTAAATGCTGCATGTGTAGAATTAAAATGCAGATCATCTCCATAATATGAGAAATATTGAGCAACAGTATCTGGATTAGTAGGTTTAGGAAATGGCAAATCTATACGCATATTAGGCATTAATAAGCCCATCATGGTGTAAATATCTTGAATAAATTTATAAGTCCCTGAAATTTCACACTGGGCACGAAGTAAACCAATTTCTGTTTTTAAGTCGACCGGTAAATAGTTAAGAATGATATGTTTTTCGGTTTCTTGTAAACTCAAAGTGCCAAATAAATGAGTGAGTTTTTGATACTGTATCCCTTTTTCCAGGGCAGTTTGTATATCTTGACTTGTTACAAGTAGCATTAACAATGGACCATAACCTGCTAATGCATAGTGTTGCCCAATAAACAAACCTTTCTCAGGATCAACATTCTCACTAATAATTTGTTGTATATCCCATTCCAAACTGTCATGAATTGTTGAGCTTGGGTCTAAGGAATCTACTTTTATACCTATATCTGCCAAACGTGAGTCGACATCAATGCCCGCATTGCGCATTCCTTGAATTAAATAGATTAAACCAAGTGCCGATCGTTTCATTCTTCTATCAATTTCCCTAGACTGAAATGTTTTACTATAAAGAAGTAATAAAATTAATTGCCGAATATATCAATTTTCACGTCGGTACAATCATGTTTAAACTGTTCAAAAGAAGTTAGTCTTGCCTGCAATCCTCTTTAGCGCATATGCAGGGTTTCCAATGCTAAATTCAAAACAACATGCTACTCAAAAAACTAAAATCGCAATTATTGGGGCTGGATTCGGTGGCCTTGCAATGGCTATTCGTCTATTACAGAACAAGCAAACAGATTTTCTTATTTTAGAAAAATCCACTGATGTAGGAGGAACTTGGCGAGAAAACAGGTATCCAGGAGCTGCCTGTGATGTACAGTCACACATGTATTCTTTATCTTTTGCACCTAAAACAGACTGGTCAAAACGCTATGCTGAAGCCCCTGAAATTTTTGATTATATTCAAGATATAACTAATAAATATCAAATAAAAAACTACTGTAAGTTTAATCATGAAGTTACACATGCACAGTATGATGAAACGCGACATGTATGGATGTTAGATTTTGCCAACCAACCTTCTCTAGAAGCACAATTTGTAGTATTTGCATCTGGTCCATTACATATTCCACAAATCCCTCATATTCAAGGTATTGAAAAGTTTAAGGGTAAAGTTTTTCACTCCTCCCAATGGGAACATAGCTATAGCCTAAAAGGTAAATCAGTTGCTTCGATTGGTACAGGTGGTAGTGCGATTCAATATATTCCAGAAATCGCAAAAGATGTTAAGCAACTATATGTCTTTCAAAGAACAGCAGCATGGGTTATTCCACGTGATGAGCGCAAATATTCAAGCTTAAGTAAAGCATTATTCAAATCTTCTAATATTTATCGCCAACTTCATCGTAGTCGCCTTTATTGGAGTAACGAATCACGCGTTGTACCAATAGTTCAGCCTCAAATCATGAAGTATGGCCAAAAATTGGCAGAAGCATTCATACGCTTCCAAGTAAAAGATAAAGAATTAGCTAAAAAACTTACCCCAGACTTTGTGATGGGCTGTAAACGTATTCTTATTTCAAATAAATACTTCCCGACATTTAACCGTAAAAATGTGGAATTAGTGACGGATAGTATTCAAGAAATTAAAGAACACAGCATTATTACAAAAGATGGAAAAGAAAGATCTATCGATTGTTTGATTTATGGGACTGGCTTTATTACAGATCCCCGAATTTACTTAAAAGATTTTACTTGTATTGGTCGTAACCAAATTGAATTAAAGCAGGCGTGGAAGAACGGTGCAGAAAGTTATTATGGAATAGTGACCAAGAATTTCCCTAACCTATTCCAGCTGCTTGGACCAAATACTGTTTTAGGACATAACTCGGTTATTTTTATGATTGAGTCTCAAGTTAATTATATTTTACAACTTATTGAACTCGTAGATAAATCTGGTCAACACGCTGTAGAAATTAAACCGGAAGTCCAAGATACTTTCAATGAAGAAATACAGAAACAACTTCAAGGTACCGTATGGCAAGCAGGCGGTTGTAATAGTTGGTATCAGGCTGCTGATGGGAAAAACTTTTCTTTATGGCCAACTTATACTTGGAAGTATTGGTTAGAAACCCGTAAAGTTAACCCCCAAAATTATTTACTGCTAAATAAGTTCTCTAAGAGCTATGCAGCATAAAATGTTCAATACATAATAGATAGGTTAATAACAATCTATCTATTATATGCAATCTGTTAGCCTCATTATTCAAATTTTTATTGTAATAGCTTTTGGATACTTTCTTGGCCCTAAACTCTCATTAAATATTCGGCAGTTTATTTTTAAAATTTTACCCTATTTTTCATATATTTTACTAACAAGTGTTGCTTTAGAATTAACACTTGCACTTGATCAAATTAATAATCCATCTACTATATTACCACCAGCCCTATTAATTGCATTTACAACATCTTTTGGCTCTTTTTTTACTTGTTTAATCGCCTACGCAATTTTTGATAAAGAAAGTGTTAAAGGAAAAATTTCACTTCAGCTTTTTATCAATGCTCTAAAAAATATTGCTAAGGCATTTCTAGCTTTAACTGTAGGTATCATTTTAGGTATTCTTTTTACTCGACTAAATATACATATTTCATTTAATAGTTGGTATTTGTTATTAGTCTTTATTTTTCTAATTGGCATCGAATTAGCTTTTACTCATTTTAACCGAACATGGTTAAGCTGGAAAATTCTTATTGTACCTTTGGCTGCCTTTATAGGTTCATGTATAGCTGGTTTTCTCAACTATTTCTTATTAGGCAATCATTTTACACTTAATGAAATGCTGGCTTTAGCCCAAGGCTATGGTTGGTATTCAATGTCAGGTATTTTATTTACACAATTACATTCAGCTGAGCTAGGTGGAATTGCATTACTTACAGATCTATTTAGAGAAATAGTTGCAATTTTACTCATGTACACCATGGGATGGCGTTTTCCACGTCCAGCAATTTCAAGTGCTGGTGCCACCTCGATGGATGTAACATTAGCAATGGTAAAACAGTCATGTGGCACACATTATGTACCACATGCCATGATGAGTGGCTTACTTCTAAGCCTACTCGCTCCACTTTTAATTACTGTGTTTTTAAACTTTTAAGCAATTGAAGCAAGAATTGACTTCAACATTTGAGTTGGGTCTTCTGCTTTAGTAATTGGACGACCAATAACTAAATGGGTAGAGCCATCAAGCATTGCTTGTTTTGGAGTCACAATGCGTTTTTGGTCATCTGCATTACTACCTTCTGGACGTATTCCAGGGGTAACTAAAGAGAAATCTTGTCCAATTAATTCACGGAGAATTTTAGCTTCCTGAGCAGAACAAACTACACCATCTAAACCACTCTCTTTAGTCAGTTTAGCTAATCTTTTAACTTGCTCTACAGGTTCAATATCTAAACCAATATCTTTTAAGTCTTCACGCCCCATTGAAGTTAAAACTGTTACAGCAATTAACTGAGTTTGATAATTACCAGCCTTTAAACGCTCTACACAGGTTTCCATCATTTTTCGACCACCTGATGCATGTACGTTCACCATCCACACACCTAAGTCTGCCGCAGCACATACAGCTTGAGCAGTTGTATTAGGAATATCATGAAATTTTAAATCTAAGAAAACTTCGAAATTTTCTTCTTGAAGTTTTTTTACAACAGATGGGCCTTCATGAGTAAAAAGCTCTTTACCTACTTTTACGCGGCATAATGTAGGATCAAGTTGTTCAACAATTTTTAAAGCGTCATATTGGCTTTTAGCATCTAACGCAACAATGATACTCAAGAGACTTTCTTCCATCATATAAAATCAGCGCTATTATAATAGACAAGTCAGCTACTAATAAAGAAAACTATGAAGACAAGTTTTTGAATAAAAAAATATTGATTTTGAATTTAATGAATGAAGAGAAATATAGGGAGGAAATACTACTCTTTATAACCAGATAAAGAGTAGTATTACGAATAATTATAAAGGAGTAGAGTTTTTATCTTGAGGATAAACATCTACCACAGTTTTTTCATGTCTTACATTTGCAGCTGCTTCTGCTGCTGCCAATTGAGCACTTTGAATTTGTTCTTTTCTCAAATGGTCAATATCTTTTCTAAGGCGTTTAATTTCCCAACCTTTTTGGAAAACTCGGAAAACTTGTACACCTAATAAAAGTCCAACTACAATTCCAAGCGCCAAGGTAAGCAACAATAATAAACCTAAACGCATTGCAGGAACTTGAGTAAATAATAAATCAACAGGAAGTTCTGTTGGGTTCTGCAAAACAAGTGCTAAAGAATAGCCAAATACAATAATGAGTAATGCAATTAGAATATAACGCATAGGCACCCCACTTATGAGTTTTATTTATTTTCCAGATTCATTCACTGCATCACGGAGTGCTTTACCTGGTTTAAAATGTGGAACAGCCTTCGCTGCAACATCTACTGACTTACCTGTTTTTGGGTTGCGGCCAACTCTAGGTTCACGGTGGTGTAAAGCAAAGCTACCAAAACCACGGATTTCAATACGATTGTCAGTCGAAAGAGCTTCGATCATTTGATCAATCATGATTTTAACCGCTTCTTCCACCAATGGTTCAGCCAAGTGTGGATTTTTTAGCGCAATGCGTTCAATCAAATCAGACTTATTAAGAGCTTCAGTAGTCATCTACGACCTCGTTATTTATTACTACTCTAAGTCGTTTGATAATAACCTGTTTAAATACAAAACGGTAGCGCAGTATGTTGAATACTACGCTACCGTTTACAGTAATTTGTATAAAAAGTACAATTTCGTTACATGAAACTGTACTTTGTTAACTTATTACTTCATTTGCGCTTTGATCAAGTCACCAATAGTCTTAGGACCATTTTCTTGAGAAGCTGATGCTGTACGTAAGTTAGCTACTGCTTCTTTCTCTTCAGCTTCGTCTTTCGCTTTGATAGACAAGTTGATAGAGCGAGATTTACGATCAACGTTGATGATTTTAGCTTCAACTTCTTGACCAACTTCTAAGAATTTAGTTGCATCTTCAACGCGGTCACGGTTGATTTCAGAAGCTTTAAGAGTAGCTTCTACTTCGTCAGCTAACTTAACAGTTGCGCCACGAGCATCAACTGCAGTCACAGTACCTTTAACTAAAGCACCACGTTCGTTAGCAGCTAAGAAATCATTGAACGGATCGCTGTTCAATTGCTTGATACCAAGGCTGATACGGTTACCTTCAGCGTCTACAGACAAGATAACTGCTTCAACAGTGTCACCTTTCTTGTAACGACGGATAGCTTCTTCGCCTTGTTCGTTCCAAGAAATATCAGACAAGTGAACTAGACCGTCGATACCGCCATTTAAACCAATGAAGATACCAAAGTCAGTGATAGACTTGATTGTGCCTGAAACTTTTTCGCCTTTCTCATGAGACTTAGCAAACTCTTCCCATGGGTTAGCACGAGTTTGTTTGATACCAAGGCTGATACGACGACGTTCTTCGTCAACTTCAAGAACCATAACATCAACTTCGTCACCGATCTGAACAACTTTAGATGGGTGGATGTTTTTGTTAGTGTGGTCCATTTCAGAAACGTGTACTAAACCTTCAACGCCTTCAGCGATTTCAGCGAAACAACCGTAGTCAGTTAAGTTAGTAACACGTGCTTTAACGATAGAACCTTTAGGGTAACGGCTCATGATCGCTAACCATGGATCTTCGCCTAATTGTTTAAGGCCTAAAGATACGCGGTTACGTTCACGGTCAAATTTAAGTACTTTAACAGTAACTTCTTGACCAACTTCAACAACTTCTGAAGGGTGCTTGATACGCTTCCAAGCCATATCTGTGATATGAAGAAGACCATCAATACCGCCAAGATCAACGAATGCACCGTAATCAGTAAGGTTCTTGATAGTACCTGTAACTGTTTGACCTTCTTCAAGTTGAGCAAGTAATGCTTCACGGTCAGCAGAAGATTCAGCTTCCATAACAGCACGACGAGATACAACAACGTTGTTACGTTTAGCATCAAGTTTGATTACTTTAAACTCTAACTCTTTACCTTCAAGGTGAGTAGTGTCACGGATAGGACGAGTGTCAACTAATGAACCTGGTAAGAACGCACGAACAGGACCGATGTCAACAGTGAAACCGCCTTTAACTTTACCAGAGATAACACCAGTAACGATTTCGCCATCTTCAAAGATTTTTTCAAGTTTAGTCCAAGTCTCAGCACGTTTAGCTTTTTCACGTGATAAAACTGTTTGACCCATACCGTTGTCAAGAGCTTCAACAACTACGTCAACAGTGTCACCAACCTGAACTTCAAGTTCACGTTGTTCATTTAAAAATTCAGCACGGTCAACAATGCCTTCTGATTTAAGGCCAGTGTCAACAGTAACCCAGTCGCTATCGATGTTTACAACAACACCTTGGATGACTGCACCCTTTTCAACGTTGAGGTTTAATTCACTTTCTTCAAAGAGGGCTGCAAAAGATTCGGTCATGATATACCTGATAAAGTCAGCGGTCTTGGATCAGACAAGGCCGGTTTAGTTAAGTATCAACATAGTCTTTATAGACTGATCAAGCTATGCGTCAACTGATAATCTTAGTTGCTAATAGTACGGCTATTGACATAATCAACCATTAACTTAAATACTTGATCGATCGTTAATTCCGAACTATCAATGATATAAGCATCTGCGGCTGGCTTGAGAGGAGCTACTTCCCGCTCCATGTCTCTTTTGTCACGCGCTTGTATATTAGCTAAAATGTCGTTTATTTTAGCATCTAGACCCATGCCCTGCAACTGTTTTACTCTTCGCTCAGCACGAGACTCTGCCGAAGCTGTCAGGTAAATTTTTGCATTCGCTTCAGGGAAAATTGATGTTGCCATATCTCGGCCATCTGCCACTAAACCTGGAGTTTGCGCAAAGGCTCTTTGACGCTCAAAAAGTGCTTGTCTAAGCTCTGGTATTGCTGCAACTTTAGAAGCATATTCTCCAACTCGCTCTGTACGGATAGTTTGTGATACATCTTCTCCATCAAGGAAAACCAATGTTCCCTCTGCTGAAGTTTCAAACTTGATATTAAGCTGACGAGCATATTTCACACACTCATCTAAATGGCTATCTAATTTTTCCAATAAATCATGTTTATGTAATGACAACCCTAACAAACGATACAAGGCGCCAGAGTCGAGTAAATGAAATTGATAATAAGCAGCAAGTTTTGCCGCTAGTGTTCCTTTACCCGAACCACTCGGACCATCAATAGTAATAATTTGAACTGTCATTGAACTCTCACTAAGAAGCAAATGCTTTAGCTAATCTCGAAAAGCCTAGTGTAATCGCTAGTTTTAGCTGTGCAAGAATTAATTTACTTACAACAGGAGCTTTTGCCGTTAATTCGATACGATAAGTAACCAAAGTAATATATGGGGTTATTTCAGAAAACTCGATACGACCTAAATGGTGCTTAACTAAGGGATTATCAATCAATTTATATTCAATACGCTTGTTTTCTTCGAGATAAGTGATTTCTTCTTTAAGTGGTTTAATCGTACCAAACCCCATACGACGAACAGAACCAACCCCATCGGGTCTTTCAGGATCTACTGAGTCTTTTACACGTACAACTTGTAATGGAGCAAATGCCTTATTGTAAGTTGCATGTTTAGAAAGCAGGTTAAATACATCACTAAGAGGAGCATTAAATTCTTTTTGTATAGTAATTACATTACGCATGAAAGTTCCTTATTTAAATAAATCATGTCAATGAAACGGCGTTAGTTTGCCATAACCACATGACATTTTTTAATCATTTAAGGACGTTTTTTGTTGCTTCTCTTGTTTCTTTTGTTCACGTCTTTGTTTAAAAAAAAGACTTAACTGCTGAGCACATTTTTCATGTAAACATCCCTGCTCAAAAGTAAATTTATGGTTGTAATAACCATTTTCTAATAATTGACGTGTACTCACTAGTGAGCCCGCTTTAGGCTCTACTGTTCCAAATACAACGTGTTTAATTCTTGCATGTACTAAAGCTCCCACACACATTGTGCATGGCTCAAGCGTAACGTACAAAGTCGCGTCTTCTGGTAAACGATAATTTTTTAATAATTGGCAAGCCGAACGAATAGCTTGAATCTCTGCATGCGCTGTAGGATCAGATAAACCAATTGGAGCATTGAAACCAGCTCCAATTAACTTATTTTGGCTTACAATTACAGCCCCAACAGGAATTTCCCCCTGCTCGGCTGCTAATTCAGCTTGCTCGTAAGCAAGCTGCATCCAATACTCATCACTAAATTTAGACATTATTTATTATGACACTACACCATACTGTCTAAGTAATGCATTCCAGCTATCAATAGTCGTAATTGGTGGGTCATCGGCCAAAATGCCTCTTAATGTAAGGTCTTCACATGCTTTCCATTCTGGCGATAAATCTTTATCGACTAAACGTGCACGCACACCTTCCACAAAGTCAGGGTGGCGAATTTTCCATTCAGAAATTTGCGCTTCCAGGTCAAAAACTTCGTCCCAAGAATGAACTTGTTTACCCCATTGCCATAACAACCAAGTAATCGCTGCTGTACTTGGCGAACCCTTTTGTAAGTTTTCACTGGCTTGACGCAACCAATCACTGCTTGCATCGCGTAAGCTTACAATCGCCTGATAGTCTTGTTCAAAACTTGAACCACGACAAACGCTATGGATAACGTCTAAAGAATTTTGCAATGGTCCTGCTGCAACCGGACGGTGCAAGCTATTTAAAGTATCGTCAATCGCACGGAAATCACCTGCAGGATAGTGAGCCCAATTAATATTCAGTACTTTTTGCAGAACATTATCACGTTGTGCTTCGCAAATATGCGTCGCCCAACCAATGCTGTAGGCCCCAGCGGCAGTCATGATAGAACCCGTCAAACCAGTAAATAAACCAATTTGCCCACGGTCAGCAAGGAAACGGCTTGCACCTACATCTGGGTATAAGCCAATATTAATTTCAGGCATTGCCAAACGTGAATATGGTGTAACTAAGCGGAAAGGTGCAGCCATAAACAAGCCTAAACCGCCCCCCATTACATAACCTTCGCCCCATACAACAACTGGTTTTGCATAATTATGCAAAAGTAAATCCAAAGCATATTCTTGCTGGAAAAACTTATTTGCTGTTTCTACTTCTTGATTAATGACCAGCTGACGTAATTTGCGTACATCTCCGCCTGCACAAAAAGCTTTTGGTGTTGTCGAGTCCAACCAAATTGCTTTCACTCGCTCATCATCACGGAAGTCTTCAAATACTCGTAATAAAGCCGTTACGATTGATTCATCTAAAGCATGTAATGATTTAGGTCGATTCAAACGTACTATACGCCAACCATTTTTCGCTTCTTCAACTACCAAATCCGGATGATAGCTATTTACATTGGGAGAGTTCATCATGCGTCCAATTGCCAGTCTATGGGCTCAATGCCATGTTGTTTCAAATATTGATTTGTTTTTGAAAACACTTTGCAACCAAAAAAACCACCACGATTAGCCGCAAGTGGTGATGGATGTGCAGCAGTTAAAACTAAGTGTTTTTCTCTATTTATACGTTGCCCTTTACGTTGTGCATAAGCACCCCATAAAATAAAAACAATGTGCTCGCGTTGTTCATTTAAGACATCAATTACTGCGTCAGTAAACTCTTCCCAACCTTGTTTTTGGTGTGATGTGGGCTGTCCTGCTTCTACAGTAAGTACACTGTTTAATAAAAGTACACCTTGCTCGGCCCATTTGGTTAAATCACCATGACGCGAAATTGGTACACCTAAATCTGTATTTAATTCATGAAAAATATTACGTAAAGATGGAGGTAATGCAACCCCTCTTTGTACAGAGAAACTTAAGCCATTTGCCTGATTCGGTCCATGATATGGATCTTGCCCTAAAATCACGACTTTTACATGATCTAAAGGTGTAATATTTAACGCATTAAAAATTTGTTTACTTGGTGGATATATTGTTTTTTGGGCCTGCTTCTGTTGAAACAGGAAGTCTCGCAAACTATCCATGTAAGGACTCAGCAAAAATGGAGTTAATGATCTTTTCCAGCTTTCTTCTAATTGAACTTTACTGAGTTTGTCTTGCTGTTGCTCAGTTAATTGCATTAATGTCATCCTAGATCAATTTTCATTTCTACAAACAAAAGGACGTTAACTTACACTTCTACTTGTAAGTTAACATATGGATTCTGAAACTTAATCCCTTGTTTTAAATTTTCATACATTTGTGGATCAGTCCATTCAGATTGAACTTGTTCTGAGAAAACAATACCTTCAAGGTTTAGTAGTCCCATTTGTTCATTTTGAATATCTTCAAGAAAACTTTGGGCATACCCTGTATCAGTTTCATGAACAATCACTGAATAAACTTCAACATCACCTTCCCCATTTTGGGTAATGGTTGATTTTAATACTTGCTGAGCTAGATAGAAGAAAATACGAGAAAATTGCTCGGCAGATGGAGACACTGGTAAAGAAATCCAACGTGCACTAAAAGTTTTACAAGCATCGATATATTGTGGATCATCTTTTTCCCAGAAACAAATCGCATGATCAAAACTATCAAAAAGGTCCTTAATCACACCTTTTAATAGTCCAAAATCATATACCATTTGTCCATGATCTAATTTCGAAGCTTTAAGTAATAACTCGACTTTATAACTGTGCCCATGAATCGATCGCTTACAACGATCTGATGTACAGTTACGTACTACATGTGCATTTTCAAACTTAAATAACTTACGAATTAACATGTGCCAAATCGATCATTCCTTCTAAGAACATTATTATAAAGCAAAAGATAAAAACTTCGCACCACTTTTCAAATAGAAACAATTAGCAAAAAGTATGATAAGAGATGTGAAGGAATTTTGAAGATATTGATTTTTACTTTAAATATTGTCTATACAGAAATATGACCTCATCCCTTTTATTAATAAGCTTCAAGTATTACAGACTTAGGAAAAATATCAATAAATTTATTTAGTTAAATGGAACCAAACTCCTTGAGTAGACATATACTTGCTTATCTTTTCGCATTAATGCGCTAGTAAATTGGCGCTTTCTATTGTTTAGAACAACTTCAATTTGAGCTTGAAAGAAGTTAGATTTAACATCAATAAGACCACTTGCCTGCTTTTTCTTTTGACTATCAACCGCTGAAAAAGCACTCAATTGCCACAATTCATCAACATTTTGGAAGAACTTTAAATTTTGCTGTCGCGCCTGTAATTCTTTTTCGATCGCTCCAACATCTAGTTTTTCATCAATACTTGCTAAAACCAATGGTGAAGCAGTATTGATGTTTAATTTCGTATTTTCTGGCAAAGCAGAAATATATGGGGCGATCAAATCATATTTTTTCCCATCAAAGCCTCTAACTAGCTTTAACTCTTCAATACGGTGAAATTTAGTATTCGCAGCCATATAGCTAGGATCTAAGCCTTGATAATAACTACTTTCTGCTCCCATTTGTCCAGCTGGCTCATCATTTGGGTCTTGCCAATCAATCACAGCCTGACTTAGCTCAGCAGGTAAACCTACTCGCACAAGCAAACGTTCAAACCAACTTTTAGCATCTTCATTTACCATACCTTCCCCATTGGTCAAATTATTTAAGTTAAATTTCCCGGACTCATCAAGCAAACGCCCTGAGACAGAACCATCTTCTACTGGGAACGGTGGCATAGGTTGTGCCCATGTCTCTTTTAAATGATCTACTCCACCCGCATTATTTGCATCTTGAATTAATAACTCCGAAAAAAAAGCTTCTGCACTTTTTGCATAGAGCAAAGATTGATTTTGACGCATTAAATAAGCTGTATTTTCCATAGTATTATTTTGATGTTTGGCAATAGAAGCAGCTAAAATTGTAGCCAAGGCAACCATAATAAGTATTGTCAGTAAAGCGACACCCTGTTGGTGCTTATAATTTTTAAACATTATGAGCCACCTTGTGGGGAAAGCGATAAATTACTTTGATTTAAGCTATAGATCCATTCATAACTTACTCCTGCTACAGTAAGTTGAATTTTTATTCCTTTCGGTAATTTTTTCAATTCGTTAGGCTTTGTTGGATCAATATTAACCTCAGGCCACTTTGTTACCTCTTGCGGAGTCAAAACCATAATCTGATATTGGTCAACCTGACTTAGCAAGGTACTCGATAAAGGTTGCTCATTATTCGAAGTATTCAAATTTGTATATTTAAGACGATATAATTTTTTTTGGTCTGCATCATAACGATATTCAATTCGTTCAAACGGTGATAAACCTTGTTTTAAAGGATCCGTTACACCTGCTTTGCTAAAACGCAGAATTTGATTATCAATTTCTAAAGCTGGATGAAGTTGGCCACCTTGATTTGCAGATAAAGGAATAATTTGCAGACTATCACGAAGAATTTGTTGATAAGCATCTTGTAACTCAAACAAATGCACTTCATGTTCAGCATTACGGTCACGAACTTTAAGCAAGTAATCGAAAATTTTCCACCCCAATAAAGATAAGACCGCAAAGATAGCAATCGCAACTAACAATTCAACCAACGTAAATCCTAAGGCGCGAGTTAATCGAGCATTGCTCGATCGCGCCGCAAGACGAGAAACCATGTTTCGAGTGTGAGGCTCTCTAAAGCGAAGCTTTGTCTGAGCGTAAGACGAAGAGCTATGCCCAGAGTAGTCAGTCGGAATAACACCCGACTGAGCTCTAAGATGAGAAGCAATGCTTTGAATTCGAAAATTCTTATTTTTTATCATTATTTTGCTTTCACTGGATAATTAAAAAAGACCATATGAGTAATACCGTTTTGTACTTTTCCCTTATCCGGATCATATAAGCTAACTTGTACATCAATTTTTTGAACATTAGGGCTAACAGTTGATTCAGCTGATTTATAAATCTGCCAAGTCTCTCCTTGAGAAGTTACTTGCTTAGTTTGAGTGCCCTGCAGCCACTCTTGATTAATCTCCATCATAGCAATTTCATTCATAGCTACAAATTGAGCTTTAGTTCTTAAAATGGCATTAGAAGTAGACTGAGTGTACTGCATTGCCACTTTAGTTAAAGCAACAGCTGCTACTGCAAAGATTGCCAAAGCAACCATAACTTCTAAGAGGGTAAAGCCTTTAGATTTCATTTATTTTACCCAAATGATCTATTTGTATTTCTGAACCAATCGGTTTTTGCTCTAGATAAAATTGTATTTTGACGGTCTTGGCTTCTCCATTGCCAAACCAGATAAGCTGAGGTGTTTGTCCACCAACCAAATCGGTATTTTTAGCTTTAGAATAATTCTCACCATCTAAAGGCTGTACTGAAAAAGACACATGCGCAGGAAGTTGTCGTGTTTTAAATTCGGTATATTTCTGCCAGCGATTTTTTAAGTCTTGTACTTGTAAAGTGCTTTGATCGTGATATTCGTATAATTCATAAGAAAATGGTGAGACATCTGTCTCACCATGAGTTTCTAAAGCTAATACACGTGATTGGTCTAGTGATTCTTTATTAATTTTCTGTAAATCGAGTAAAAATAACTCTCTTGCCTGCATTGCCTTTTTTTGGTCTATACCACCGATATTCAATACAACAAGTGAAGTCATAATTGTCATAATCACAATGACTACCATCACCTCTATGAGGGTAAAGCCTTTTTGTGATTGAAATGATTTCAATTTCATATTGACCTATTAAGCGTATTGTTCAACTGCTTGTTTCGGTAAGGCCAACGCCTGATCAATATAAGCTACTCTCAAAGTGTCTCTTGAACCCAAATAACGCTGGTAAAAACTTGAATTCAGAATTGCCGCAGCTCCATGAGTAAGGGACCAAATTGAAGCCAAGTAATCTCGCGTAGTCATATGACTCTGGATTGATTCTAAATAATGATCAGTCATACGAATAATAATACGTAAGCGCTGTTTTCTTACTTGATACAGTTCATTAAAAAGATGATGCACACCTTGTGCTGTAATCGAAAGCTTTTCTTCAATTTGATGGAACAAAACTGTTCGTTCCGGGTGGTGCAAATGATGCAACATAAAGAAAGCCAAATGCTCTGGAAAAGCTTTCTCAGTGTCTTGGACCATTTCGAGTAACATGCGCTCATTACGAATAATCAACAACATGTACAATTCATCTTTGCTTTGAAAATGTTTGTACAAAGTACCTTTTGCCAAATCAAGCTCAGCAGCCAGCACATCAAGTGTCATTCCGGCTTCGCCATTTTCTAACAACAACTGTTCCGCAACTTGAAATATTAACGCTTCTCTTGCTCGGAACTGAGCTTGACGGTCCATCTTCACGCAATTACTCTCTTTGTATAGTTTCTATAAGTTAAATCGCTTTGAGTAAATTTTCGAAATTTTGCGAGGTGATTCTTGCAATTTCCTCAACCGATTTATCATATACCTCACTAAGTGCTTTCGCTACATAGGGTACGTATTTTGGTTCATTTGTTTTACCACGATATGGCACTGGAGCCAAATAAGGACTATCTGTTTCAATTAAAAGTCGATCTAAAGGCACTTGCTTGGCAACATCTCGTAAATCTTGAGCATTTTTAAATGAAACAATACCTGAAAAAGAAATATAGTACCCGCAATCTAATACAGCTTTTGCTGTTTCCCAGTCTTCAGTAAAACAGTGCAAAATACCATGCGTAGATTGTTCAGCTCGAATAATATCTACCGTATCATGTTTTGCTGAACGCGTATGAACAACTACTGGCTTTCTTACACTTTTAGAAGCTTGAATATGTCGAGCAAAACAAGCCTTTTGCTCATTAATAAAATCAGTGCTATGGTAATAATCTAGGCCTGTCTCACCTAAAGCCCACACTTTTTCTGATTGAGCTAACTCAGTCAGATACTCAGTCGTTGCTCGGGCCATGATGTCTACATCCTCACAAGGATGCACACCAACGGTATACCCAACGTCTTCATGACGCTTTGCGATTTCAGCTAAAGCAATATGATCATCAAGGTCAACTGAAATTGCCATAAACTTAGAGACACCTTCTGCTCGCGCAGCAGCAAGGGCAAGATCTAAATCACCATTATAAGGTGTTAAATCTAACATTGTTAAATGGCAATGGGTATCAACAAACACTGTTCTTTCCTATCTGCTTACATAGTATAACTTGGACGATCTAAAGACATACTACCAGCTAAAATCCGTTCAGCCTCAGCTTTATAGTAAATGCCTTTATCACCACTTAATTGGATTGCGAAGCCTTGAGGCTTAAAACCACTTTGCTTATGTGAAATCCACACTACTTTACCAGTTAAAGGGATTTTTTGTGATTGTTCTGGTAACGTAGCTAAAATAAAAATTTCTTGCCCCATCTTCACCTTTTGCTTCGATGGCACAAATAAGCCCCCACCTTGTACGTACCCCATATAGCTTGCTTGTAAGGTTGCTCTATCAGGAATATTGACCTGAATAATTCCACCCATTTGTGGTTGCATTATAATTTCCCCTTAAACGTTCATTAATTTTATAAAAAGTTGATCTATGATGAGTTGTGTTTGTACATTTTGTTCAACTAATCTTTTAGATTGCTGCAATTCCTCATAAAGACTGAATAAGCTCTCTAAATTATAGTTTTGCGCCAATTGAACGTACTGTAAATCTATATTTTTCTGTGGTTGATTGAGCTTGACACAAATTAAATCTCCTAACAAGTATTCAAGAAGCATCATAAAATCACTAAAGTTAAGCTCTTTTTGCCATTTAACCGAATAAAATAAAGGCATGTTTTTTTGATTAACTACCTTAGTCCAGTCTTCTAAAAAGGACTGTCTTTTCGCAAACCAATCACTCGTGGCAATTTCAACTGCTTGTAAAGGCATATCATTAGAAAGACCTAACAATAATTCAGGTGGCACTGACGCAATTTCAGCCAAATGCTCATTTAGATAAGATGTTGCCTGCTCATATGAAATACGGTCTAAAGCAAAATGCTGTAAGCGACTTCGAATGGTGGCTGGTAATTTCAAATAGTGATCAGCCAACAAAATTAAAACAACACGCTCACCGGGTTCTTCTAAAGTTTTTAACAGCGCATTTGATGATGCAAGATTTAAAGCTTCGGCTGGTTCAATAACAATAACACGCCATCCTTCACCAGTTTGCTGGACAAATGGCAATAGATCTCGAATTTTTTCTATTTTAATTTTTGCATTCTGTTTTTTATTTTCTTCATCAGTCGTGATATGAACATAGTTCGGGTGCGTGTCTGATTTTAACCATTGACAGCTACTACACTCACCACAAGCCCCCTGAGGCTGTTTATTTAAACAAAGGACCCATGCTAAAAAATGCTTGGCAAAAGCATGCTTACCACAACCTTGTTTACCATAAAATAATAAGCCATGCCCAATATTAGGAAAACGTGTTGTTAACGTTTCCCACATTGTCTGTTGCCACGGATAAACCTTAGAAGTCACATTCTGATTCATTAAATTAACACTTACTCAAAAGACTCAACAGGCAAATTATTTAGACGGTCAAGATCGGCTTGGGGATCAACACCCGGCGGTAAATTTGCTTCTGCTACAGCAATAGCAATACGGTGCCCGTTTTCTAAAACACGTAATTGCTCAAGACTTTCCAACTTTTCAAGTTTACCCATGTCCCATGTAACATATTCTTGTAACAAGTTCACACGATAAGCATATAAACCTAAATGACGAAATGCTTGGGTATGTAAAGTTGGTTCAGCTTGTTTAGCACCATCTCGATCATAAGGAATAGTTGCACGACTAAAATATAAAGCTTCATTTTGATTAGACATAACCACTTTCACAATGCTATCACGCTGAAATTCATCCAATGCATGAATAGGCTCACATAATGTAGACATTGAGCAATTTGGTTTGTCAACCAGAAGCTTGGCAACCTGTTGAACAAGTTGAGCTGGTAGTAAAGGCTCGTCACCTTGTACATTTACAATAATGTCATCAGCATTCCATCCTTTAATACGAGCAACTTCGCTTAAACGATCTGTCCCCGATGGATGGTCAGCACTTGTTAAAACAACATCAACACCCTCTGCACGGCATATTTCAGCAATACGCTCGTCGTCAGTTGCTACACATAAATCATCGAAGCCTTCAACTTTCTTTGCCTGATCTACGACACGTAAAATCATAGGACGATCATGAATAAGTAACAATGGCTTACCTGGCAAACGCGAACTTGAGAAGCGTGCTGGAATAACGATGTGTTTCATTTTTTCTTCCTAAGATATTTGAATATCAAGCTTTTGCAATTGCTGATTTAAAACCTGATAGCACTCTGCAGACAAAACTGCTTTAACAGGTACGACCCAAATAGGCCGTTTAAATTCTGGATACTTTTCAAGTAAAGGTAACAACTTAACCGCATCTTTTTCAGTCGTAATGATAGGCTGATCATCATTAAATACAAGGTCATCAATAACGTAATCATGATGATCACGAAATGCATGCTCTTGAAATTGATTTACACCTAAACCTTTAAGTGTTTGGTAAAAGCGCTGAGGAAAACCAATACCCACTACTGCATGGTAATTATTTTGTGTATTGAATGATAATTCAATTGCTGAAGAAGGATTCAATAAGTAAGGATGCCCCGCTTCTAGATGCATATACATTGCTGTTGAAGGGGCAAATGTATGTTCGATTACTGTACCCGTTTTTAAACGTTCAGCAGGTTCACGCAAATAGCCTTCTGGTAATAACTTTCTATTTCCAAGTCCACGATTTTGATCAAGCACAATCCATTCTATTTGACGACCTAAAGCCCAGTGTTGTAATCCATCATCACTAATAATTAAATCTAGTTTTGTGGATGCTAATAATAACTCGATTGCAGCCTGTCTATTCGGTCCTACTGCCATAGGCACACCAGTTGACTGTACAATCAAAGCAGGCTCATCCCCTGCTTCAGCTGCCTGACTGGCCGATGTTACCAACATAGGAAAAGGACCAGCTCCACCATAACCGCGACTAATTACGCCTACTTTTACATTATGCTGTTTTAAGTAATTGACTAGTTCTATTAATAATGGAGTTTTGCCACTACCACCTACTGTAATATTGCCAATTACCATGACTGGTAGAGGTGCACTATAGGTTTTTTTTAAACCTGAATTATAAAAATAACGATTCAATAAAAACCCAGCACGATACAAACATGACAACGGACGCAAAACAATCAACCAACTTGATTGCTTATTCCATGCGTTTTGTATTAGCTGGGCCAAAGACATGCTTAGTTGTCCTCAAAATTACGCTGATGTAATTGATAATAAGCACCATGCTTAGCAAGTAATTCTTGATGAGTGCCTTGCTCAACAATTTGTCCACGATCTAATACAACAATACGATCTGCATTTTCAATTGTAGATAAACGATGAGCAATCACAATCGTTGTACGGTCTTGCATCGCCTCATCAAATGCTTGCTGAATAAAATGTTCAGATTCATTATCAAGCGCACTTGTCGCTTCATCTAAAATAAGAATTGGTGCATTTTTCAAAATTGCACGAGCAATTGCTATACGTTGACGTTGACCACCAGATAAGTTTAGACCTTGTGCACCTAAAACAGTATCGTAACCATTTGGTAAGTTCATAATAAAGTCATGGGCGTAAGCAGCTTTTGCTGCTGCGATAACCTCTTCATCACTTGCATTATGTAACTGACCATAAGCGATGTTTTCACGTACAGTCCGGTTAAACAAAACAACTTGCTGATTAACCATTGCAATTTGTGTGCGCAAACTTGAAAGTTCTATATCACGTATTGGTAAGTCATCTAAATAAATTTGACCACTTGAGACTTCTTGAAAACGTACCAACATATTCACTAATGAAGTTTTACCAGCACCCGAGCGCCCTACCAATGCAACTGTCTCACCTGGGCGAATATTTAAAGAAAAGTCTTTAATCGCCTGAGTACCATCAGCATAGTTAAGCACAACATGATCAAAACGAATTGCACCTTGCAATTGAGGTTTAAGTTGACCGGTATTTTCTTCTTCAGGTAAATCTAATAATTCGAAAACTGAATGTGCTGCCGCTAAACCACGCTGCAACTTTTCATTAATGTCAGTTAAGTTTTTAACAGGTTTAGAAAGAAGTCCTGCTGCTGTAATATACGCAACAAACTCACCAGCACTGGTATTTCCTAAAATTTGTGGTCTTAAGGCTAACCATACAATAAGAGCCATTGCACAAGCCATTACAACTTGAACAACAGGACTATTTAGGTTTTGTACAATCACCATTTTTAAACCGCGTTTTAGATTCTCTTCAGACGACTTATAAAAACGCTCTTGTTCTGAGTCTTCACCAGCGAAACTTTTAACAACTGCATTACCACTAATACTTTCTTGTACGACATGGTTAACATCGCCCATAGTGTCCTGAACTTGCAGTGAAAGTTTACGCATTCTTTTTGATGCTTTGCGCACCAAAACCCCAATAATAGGTAAGAACACCATAATACAAAGGGTCAGACGCCAATTTGTATAAAACAAATAACCTAGTAGCCCCAATGTAATCATACCATCACGAACAATAGTTTTTAATGATTCAGATGAAGCAGCTGTGAGTTGCTCAACGTTATACATAATTTTAGCTGTAATATGTCCCGAAGAGTTATCGAGATAATATTGAGCCGGCAGTCTTAAAAGCTTTGCATAAACTTCTTGGCGAATACTAAAAACTAAACTACGGGAGATAACAGCAGTATAGTAGCCGCCCATAAATAGGCCTAAGCCACGGAAAAATACTAATAAAATGATTAATAAAGGGAACCAGTCTAGATCCGCTCTACTCGCATTTTGAATGGCATCAATAATAAATTTAATGAGCTTAGCAACAGAAACCTCTGTTGCTGAGTTCATACCGAATCCGATAAGAACTAATAAGGCCACGCCCCAATAAGGTTTTAAATAGGATATGAGACGCAAATAAACCTTAAAATCTTGATTCACTCAGAAAAACCTCTAGAAGGAACTTTGGTACTAATATTGATGTTAACAAAACCGAGTTGTCCTGCTACATCCATAACACGAATAACATCCTGATGAGACGCTTTTGCATCTGCAGCGATGATAAACATAAAATCACGGCGCTCTTGAGCAATTTGCTTAATTGCAGTGCTCAAATCAGCGACTTCCTTGGTAGACAATGCTTGACCATTGACAGCGTAATGACCGCTAGAGTCTACCACGACTTCAATTTTATGATCGTACTGTTTTGGTGGGACGCCTTGGGCATCTGGTAAAGTTAGATTGATGCGACTTGGCTGATTAAAAGTGGTAGATAACAATAAAAACACCAGAATGAACAATAAACAATCAATCATGGGCGTTAGATTGATATGAATGTCTTCAACTTGAGAACGTTTAAACTTCATATTGCTACCTACCCATCAACCAACACGGCGATGTTCTTGCACAACAGAAGAACGTTTATAAAACAATGATGCATGAAAGAGTGTAGATTGTTGCTCTAACTCCGCAATGTAATTTTGTACCACTCTCTGAAAATAACGATAAGAAATAAGTGCAGGAATTGCAATGAGCATTCCAACCGCTGTCGTGATCAAGGCCTTTGAAATACCAGGAATCATTAAACTTGGACTACCTGCCGAACCAAAATCAATCACGAGAAAAGACTCAATAATCCCTACAACTGTTCCAAGTAACCCAAGCAAAGGTGCTATAGCACTTAAAGTTCCCAAGAAGTTAATATTTTTTTCTAAATAAGAAATTTCTTGAGAAGCCATTGCTTCCATTTGAGCCCGAGCAAATTGCTCTCCATGCTCCTGATGCTCAAAACCAGCTTTTAGAATATTTCCTAATGCTGTACTTGAGGCATCAGTATCTTGCTCCAAATTTGTAATGATATGAGAAATATCTGCACTACCATCACTCATCAGTGCTTTAGGCAAAACTTGTGAACGTCTCAAACGTATAAAACGTTCAATACTAATAGCGACCGTTAAAATTGAACACAAAATTAAAGGCAGCATTAACCAGCCGCCCGCTTTCACAAGTTCCCACATATTTTCTTCCCCAAGAATATAAATTAGAAATATATGACCTAACTTAGAATTAATCTGGCAAACAAATATTCAAAATACCATCTAACTCATCGAGTGAATGATAATGAATAACAAGTTTCCCTTTACCTTTCTGGTTATGATCAATTTTAACATTGGCACCAAAACGTTCCGATAATTTCTGAGTTAATTGCTCAATGTCTGGTGCAACAGGAGTTTTTTCCTTTTCCTGTTTAGGTTCGTTCCAATCACGTACTAATTGCTCAGTTTGACGAACGGATAATCCCTTTTCAATGACAATTTTAGCTACTTCAAGTTGCTCTTTACCTTTTAAAGTCAAGATGGCACGAGCATGGCCCATATCAAGCTGGCCTTGTTGCATAAATTCTTTAATGTCATCAGCCAAACTCAATAGACGCAACAAGTTACTGACCGTTGTTCTCGCTTTACCTACAGTATCGGCAATTTCCTGATGACTCAAACCAAATTCATCATGAAAACGTTGTAATGCCAAGGCTTGATCAATTGGATTTAAATCTTGACGTTGAATATTCTCAATAAGTGCTAAAGCTATCGCGACCTGATCATTTAAATCACGAACAATTGCTGGAATTTCAGTTAAACCGGCAATTTGTGCTGCACGCCAACGACGCTCACCTGCAATAATTTCGTAAGGATGAGCTTCATCATCTACAGGACGGATAACAATTGGTTGCATTACCCCATGTTTTTCAATAGAGGATGCCAATTCTTGTAAATCATGTTCATGGATAAAACGACGTGGCTGATATTCACCTCGCTTCAACAAATTCACATCAATTTGCTTTAACTGACCATGATCAAGTGCTTGAGCTTCTAATTGTAATTTTTCTTTTTGAATTGAACCAAGTAATGCATCTAAACCACGCCCTTTCGCCAATCCGCGTTTTTTGATGCTCATACTTTACTTCCTTTCTTTACTTTACTTTTCTTTAACATCTCAGCTGCAAGATTTAAGTATGCAACTGCACCCTTTGAACTCTTTTCAAAATAAATCACTGGCAAACCATGCGCTGGCGCTTCGGCCAAACGAACATTACGTGGAATCACAGTGTCATAAAGTTTCTTACCAAAATACTGCTCCAACTCAGCTGATACATCGCGAGTTAAGGCATTACGTGCGTCGTACATCGTACGTAAAACACCGATAATTTCTAAATCAGGATTTAATGCTTTTTGAATACGATCGATTGTTTGGGTTAAATCAGCCAAACCTTCCAATGCATAGTACTCACATTGCATAGGAATGATTACACTATCTACGGCAGCCAAGGCATTTACCGTAATTAAACTTAAGCTAGGGGCACAGTCAACAATAATATAGTCAAAAGAATTTCTAATTTCGTTCAGAGCATTCTTTAAAATGAACTCACGACCTTCTTGTTCGGCAATTGCCAGTTCAACACCTGAAAGCTCACGGTTTGAACCCAAAACTTTATATCCAACCTCTGCCTTTTGAATTGCAGTTTCAATTGGCACTTCACCCAATAACACATCAGTGATTGAGTAAAGTAGATCATTCTTTTGAATACCAGACCCCATCGTAGCATTACCTTGTGAATCTATATCAACAAGTAATACACGTTTTTTCAATACAGCAAGTGATGCTGCAAGATTTACTGCAGTCGTTGTTTTACCAACACCACCTTTTTGGTTTGCAATCGCAATAATTTGAGCCATGGTAACCCTAATACTTTTTATTTAAATTCGTTGAAGTAAAAGTAAATGACGTTGTTCATCAAGTCTTGGTACATGCAGTTCAATCACTTTACATGAAAATTCCTGCTTAAGCTCTTCCATTTCTTCAACTGGAATCAATCCTTTCATCGCAGCAATTATACTATGCTCATGTAAATATGGACGTGCAGCCTCAACAAAATCAGTTAAAGATGCAAATGCACGACTTGTGATCACATCAAATTGACCAAGCTCATCAATTGTATCTTGATTTTCAACACGCGTTTGCACAGCTACTACGTTTTTAAGCTTAAGGTCAGCAATAAACTGTTTCAAAAAACGAATTTTCTTACCATTTGAGTCAAGCAATACACAAGAGCGCTCTGGTTGACATAAAGCAATGATCATGCCTGGCATACCACCACCAGTACCAACATCAAGCAATCGACCTGGTGGTAAATCTTTCAAAATACTTAGGCTATCTAACAAATGCTTCACTAACATCTCTTTCGGATCACGAATCGCTGTTAGATTATAAGCTTTGTTCCAAAGTACCAAAGCATCTTGATACTTTAACAATAATGTCAAAGCTTCATCGCTAAGCGACAAACCTAATTTTTGACTACCCTGTTGTAACTCTTGAAAAAATGGATGCATAAACAAATAACATCTAAGTAAAATTTAAAACAAAGTATACCCATTTATGCATCGTGGAACACTATTTAACGATTAGGGATTACGCAGTTAATCGTAGAAGCCTTCACGAATTTGCAAATCTAGCTCCATTAAACGTTCAGGCGTTCCCACATCCACCCATGCACCCTTAAGCTTTTCAGCAGATATTCTTTGATTCTGCATCGCTTGCTTCAACAATGGTGCTAACGGACGTTTACCAGGCTCCAATCCATCAAAGAGCTTAGGATTGATAACAGATACCCCACTAAAAGTGAGATTCTCGCCCTTCACATCTTGATCGAATGCAAAAGCACGTCCATCCAATAATGTAAAGTCGCCTTCAGGATGTTGTTTAGGATTATCAACCAACACAAGATGAGCTAAATCATCATTTAGCTTAATATCGCGTAGCGCTTCAAAACCCATTGTGGTCCATACATCACCATTCACTAGAATAAATGGATCTGTTCCAAGCAGTGGCAAAGCATTAATAATTCCACCAGCTGTTTCCAGCCCTTCTTCTTCTCGTGTCCAACGGATGTCCACACCAAATTGAGAACCATCACCTAAGCTACTGATGAGCTTATCAGCCAACCAGGCAGAATTGATGACTATTTCAGTCACACCAATTTTCTTAAGCTTTTCGATATGCCACACAATAAGTGGCTTACCCCCCACCTCAAGCAGAGGCTTTGGTGTATATAGCGTAAGTGGACGCATACGATTGCCCAAGCCAGCAGCAAGAATCATTGCTTTCATTATGCTGCTACCTCATAGGGGCCATATTTTTCTATAAACTTAGGCATGACTGAGTTACGAATAAACGTCATGAAGTCATCAAGCTCATGATAACCACGACTCTCTTCAATTAAATACCACATGACTCGCGGCAAGTCTTTTAAATATCCAGACTTACCATCTCGCTCAAACAGACGAACAAAAATGCCCAAAATCTTGATATGACGTTGAATTGCCATTAAATCGGCATCACGTTTAAATTGCTCAAAAGTTCGGTTTTGTTTAGCAGATGCTGGTAAAAGCTCATAGAAAACTTTAAACCATTGATAAACACGCTCAGCATTCCACTGTACATACGCATCACGTGTAATCGAGATTAAATCATAAGTGTCGGCACCAATAACCGCATCTTGAAAGTCGATTACCCCCAATTCTTCTTCATTACTAATTTTCATTAAATTACGACTATGAAAATCACGATGCACAATAACTTGCGGTTGTGCCAATGCAGCATGAGCTAAGAAATCAAATGCGTCATCAATAGTTTTCTTTTGCTCAGCCGTTGGATGAATCCCAAGTGATGGCAACATCCAATCTGTTAGCAGCTGCATTTCAGACATAAGCTTTTCATAAGAATAAGCTGGGAAATGATCAATACCATTAATTGATTGCAAATGAGTGAGCTGTTTAAAGCTTTGTTCGTAATATTGATCAACTGTTGCATCATTTAATAATGTCGACAACAGCACATCACCAAAATCTTCTAGCAATAGAAAACCTTGTGTTAAATCCTTTGCAACAATTTGAGGCACTCGAACCCCATGCCCTGCAAAAAATTCGTCAATGGTTACAAACGGAACACAGTCTTCTTTTTCAGGAGGCGCATCCATAAGCATATAAGTTTTATTTTGTAACTGGATGCGAGCATAACGGCGAAAGCTGGCATCCCCTGCTAAATAAGCGATCTGAAATTGATCATTTTCAAGAACAGATGTAAGCCATGTATGTATCAATTGTTCACGTTGTGTATTCATTTGCAATAAAATCTAAAACAAGCTGAGATTTTTGAAGGGTTAAGTGTAGCCACTTATAAACTTTTTCTCTATGATGCGACAATAATTAATTGTGAATTAGCATACTTGGTTAATGAGACAATGAAGCATCAGTTTAAATTTAATCCTTTAGCGACCGCTATTTTTACGCTCTTATGTGGCTCCATACAATCAAGTTATGCTGAGTCAGCTGGTGTTGTCTCCAACATAGACAATAATCAACTTAAGGCGAGTATTAAGGAAGCCTATCCTGGGCAGGAATTCTTTCAACAATATTATGTTGATAAATCTGCACCTGAAGCGCAGTTGCGCAATAATAAATATTTGAGTTCGGCATTTTGCCAAGGAACTTGGATTACACCGATTAATCCTGAAACTAAAGCATTAGATGCAGATAAGGCTACATCGGTTGTAACGGCGGATTATGGTCATTACAACCCTGCTGGCGATTCTGAGCTAGAAGGAAACGTAGTAATAGATCAAGAAGGTCGTACTGTACGTGCCGATAAAGTTACCATCGATAAAACTCAAACATTTGCTCATGCACAAGGTCGAGTGCAGTTAGCCCAAGGCGGCTTACTCTCTCAAAGTGATGAAATTAATTACAATTTAAAGACTCAAACTGGTGATTTAAATAATAGTTTTTATATTTCTGAACAGCAGCATGCACATGGTCACGCTGGAAAAATCGAAAGAACCTCTCCAAATGTAATGGTTCTTAATGATGCAAGCTATACCACTTGTCCACCAGGCCAAAAGCCTGCTTGGAAAATTCAGGCTAATAAAATTGAGCTAAATCAGGAAACTGGTCGAGGCGTCACTCGTAATGCAAAAATCTATGTTAAAGATGTGCCAGTTATAGCAGTTCCATACTTTAACTTCCCAATTGATGACCGTCGAACTACGGGTATGCTTAACCCACAGTTTGGTTTTTCAGGTTTCTCAAATAGTGGTGGTGGCGGTGAACTTTCTGTTCCAATTTATTTAAATCTTGCACCTAATTATGATGCAACGATTACTCCACGATATCTATCAGAACGTGGAGCTATGCTCAAAGGTGAATTTCGCTATTTAACGGATGGCTTCGGTGCAGGGGTAATATCAGGCGGTATTCTTCCATCTGATAAAGAATATAACGATAAAGACCGTAAAGATTTTAATTTCCTCCACAACTGGAATATTAATGATCAATGGTCTACTAACCTTGAATATCACTATGCATCTGATAAAGACTATTTTGCAGACTTAGACAGCAGTCCAAACTCTAAAACCGATGTAAATCTACGAAGAGCTTGGGAACTGAACTATCAACATGGTATTCCGGGTTTAAAAGCTCAGCTTAAAGTTGAAGACTTCCAGACGCTAGATCCTTCAGTTTTGGATGCGAATAAACCTTATGCCCGTTTACCACAGTTCTTATTAAACTACGTAACTGGTAATCCACAAGGTCTACAGTACGAATTTAATAACGATACTGCATACTTTAAAAAATCAATTAATGATGGTTCTGCTCAGGAAAGTAGCGGTACACGTATTTATAACCAGTTTGCAACACGTTATAACTATCGTACACCAGCAGCTTTTGTTATTCCTGAAGTTTCTGTACGTTCTATCCAGACTTTTTATGACAAAGATAGCATTGCCTCACAAGGTTTAGATGCCAGTTCAGAGTCTAAATCAGTCGTCGTACCTCAGTTTACTTTAGATACTGGTCTTACTTTTGAACGTGATGGTAAATATCTTCAAACAATTACTCCACGTGCATTTTATGCCTATGCCCCTTATAAAGATCAGAATGGTTATCCAAACTTCGATTCAACCTCTGCTTCAGTTAACTACGATCAACTCTTTAACCCTTACCGCTTCTATGGGCATGACCGCCTTGAAGACAACAATTTCTTATCACTTGGCGTAAGTTATAGCCTTTTTGATACAGTAGGTTTAGAACGTTTACGTGCAAGTGTAGGTCAAAGCTATTATTTTGAAGATCGACGTGTAACTCTACAAAATCAACCTGATACATTTGATACCGAACGCAATACAGGACCAGTTGTAAGCTTAACAAGCCAACTTAACCAGAACTTTACGATTGCAGCAAATTCAGCTTGGATGTCAAACGGCGATAACGCACAGCGTGATTTCCAAGTTTACTACACGGGTGACAAAGGCAACCTATATAACTTAGGCTACTTCTATCGTAAAGATATCCCTGGTCGCCAAGATAACTATGACCAAGTTGTTGCATCGTTTATACAACCAATTAAAGACAACTGGCGTATTATGGGTCTTGTTCAATATGACATGGACAATGATGTGGCTCGTGAGCTGTTATTAGGTGTTAACTATGAATCATGTTGCTGGGGTATCTCAGTCTACGGTCGTTCTTACTATAACGACCTAGATGATCCAAAATCTCCTAATGTTAACGAGAAACGCGCGATTATGGCTGAAGTCACACTTAAAGGTTTAGGTGGTTTAAATAACAAACTTGCATCTATACTTGAAAATCGCGTTTTAGGTTTTAACAAAATTAATCAATCTTGGACACAACGTTAATGAAGGCAAAGCATCTTAAACAGTTTTTTAAAGCAACAACCCTTGCTGTATTAATATCTTCATCAATGCATAGTTTTGCCCAACCCACTGATGAAGTTGTGGCAATTGTGGACAATAGCGTAATTTTAAAAAGTGACCTTGAACAGGGAATGGCAGAAGCCACTCACGAGTTACAGTCACAAAAAAAAGAAGTACCACCTCAACAATACTTACAATTTCAAGTTTTAGACCAACTCATCTTGCGTCAAGCTCAACTTGAACAAGTAAAACGTTATGGTATTAAACCTGATGAGAAAAGCCTAAACGAGGCAGTACTTAAAGTAGCGAGTCAATCTGGCAGTAAAAGTTTAGAAGCATTTCAACAAAAATTAGATGCGATTGCTCCAGGAACGTATGAAAATTTACGTGGCCGTATTGCTGAAGATTTAGCAATTAATCGTCTACGCCAACAGCAAGTGATGTCACGTATTAAGATTAGTGATCAAGATGTTGACAATTTCTTAAAATCACCACAGGGTCAAGCTGCTCTAGGCAATCAGGCACATGTGATCCATATGCGAATTTCTGGAGACAATCCTCAAGAAGTTCAAAGTGTAGCTAAAGAAGTTCGTTCAAAGCTGGCTCAAAGCAATGATTTAAATGCTCTCAAAAAACTTTCAACTGCAACAGTAAAAGTTGAAGGTGCAGACATGGGATTCCGTCCCCTTTCTGATATTCCGGCTGAACTCGCTGCCCGTATTACTCCCCTACAAGATGGTCAAACCACTGATCTAATTTCTGTACGAGATGGTGTACATGTTCTAAAACTCTTAGAACGCAAGCAAAATGAACAAAAAGCCTTGGTACCACAGTATCAAACACGCCATATTCTTATTCAGCCTTCCGAAGTAGTAAGTCCTGAAAATGCAAAACAAATCATTGATAGCATTTACAAGCGATTGAAGGCAGGTGAAGATTTCGCCACTCTTGCGGCAACTTATTCAAACGATACAGGTTCCGCGCGTGACGGTGGTAGTTTAGGCTGGGTTAATCCAGGAATGATGGTACCTGAGTTTGATAAAAAAATGCAGGAAATTCCTGTAGGTCAAATTAGTGAACCTTTCCAAACTCAATTTGGCTGGCATATTCTACAAGTGACAGACAAACGCGAAAAAGATATGACTCACGAATATCAAGAGCGTATGGCACGTCAAATTTTAGGTGAACGTCAATTCAATACTGAAATTGATAGCTGGTTACGTGAAGTACGTGCAAATGCTTATGTAGAGATTAAAGATCCAAGTCTCGACAAAAAGAATCTGCAAAAGTAAGTTAATTTTTATTTAATTAAAACCTGTGTTTATCACAGGTTTTTTTATGGATAAGATTTAGATAATAAAAAAACCGGTTACATAAATAACCGGTTTCCATAAATCAAACCCTATCGGGAATTATTTATAACGATCCACCATTTTCTCTAATGAAATTGGACGGATCTTGTCAGCATTACCTGCTGTACCAAAGGCTTCATAACGATCGATACAAATTTGCTTCATTGAATCGACAGTTTTAGCAAAGTACTTACGTGGATCAAATTCAGCTGGATTCTCCGCCATGAAACGACGAATTGCACCTGTTGAAGCTAAGCGTAAGTCAGTATCAATATTGATTTTACGTACACCATGTTTAATTGCTTCTACAAGCTGCTCAACTGGCACACCATAAGTCTCACCGATATTGCCGCCAAACTCATTAATTACTTTTAACCATTCTTGTGGTACAGAGCTTGAACCGTGCATTACAAGATGAGTATTTGGTAATGCCGCATGAATTTCTTTAATGCGATCAATTGCTAAAATGTCACCTGTAGGTGGACGTGTAAATTTATAAGCACCATGTGAAGTACCTACAGCAATTGCTAAGGCATCAACATTCGTGTCAGCAACGAATTGCTTCGCTTCATCAACAGAAGTTAAAAGTTGAGAATGATCGAGTACCCCTTCTGCACCAACCCCATCCTCTTCCCCAGCCATACCTGTCTCAAGGCTACCTAAGCAACCGATTTCGCCTTCAACAGACACGCCACAAGCATGAGCCATTGCTACGACTTGACGAGTTACATCTACGTTGTAATCGTAAGTTGTAGGGGTTTTACCATCAGCACCTAATGAACCATCCATCATCACTGAGCTAAAACCAAGTTGAATAGAGCGTTGGCATACATCAGGGCTAGTACCATGGTCTTGGTGCATTACCACTGGAATGTGCGGCCACTCTTCGATTGCAGCCAAAATAAGATGGCGTAAGAATGGAGCGCCTGCATATTTGCGAGCTCCAGCTGATGCCTGAACAATTACAGGTGAATTGGTTGCATCTGCGGCAAGCATAATTGCACGCATTTGTTCTAAGTTATTTACGTTAAATGCTGGTACGCCGTAGTTATGTTCCGCAGCGTGATCCAAGAGCTGGCGCATTGAAATGAGTGCCATAATATCCTCCCAGGTAGTGCGGCTTATTCTACCTTGTCATTTATTTCAATTCAGCAACAAATCACAGTATTTCAAAAAAAATCCCTGCATTTGCAGGGACTTTTTAACAAAAAACAACAAATTAATGAGTTTCTGAAGCAGCCGCCTCGCTAGACGCACTACCTTCAACCACATCTGTATTCTTTTCATCTAAAACTGGCTTATCAAGCGAATCAATTGTAGCTTGCTGTTCAGGAGTTACTTTATCAGAAACTGCTGTAGATGCTGCATCTTGTCCTGCTTTAGAAGACTCTTCTTTTTTCGCAC